>JAUNHN010000258.1 GCA_030523915.1 Capnocytophaga sp.
TTCAGCATAGAATTTTGACAGGCTGTAGTTATTCCAATCACGACGCTCACCAGTTGAATAACGTAGATAATAACTAAAAGATTTCAATATGGATTCATAAGTTCTTGGTGGCGGGTTATAGTGACGCAATTTTTCCTTATCAAAACCAGGCGAGTCATTGTATTCAACATACTCTACTATCCTAGCTGGCAAGGTAATCTTATACCCCCCAATATTACCCATACCCGGTTTCGGCTGCGGAATTTCAACTTTTCTCTCCATAGAGCTGACTGGCCAGTCAGCAGGAGAAAGGGCTAAGACAATAATGAGGATTAAAACTAAAAATGGAATTAAAAGAGTTTTTTTATTCATAAGACTGGCCGCTTATATGATTCGCAAGATCTAAAGCAAAATTAGCCATTTTTTCTCCTTTCAATTAGAATGTAGGCCAAGCAAAAGAATACATTAGATAAATAAATAAATATCGAAAAAATACATATTATAAAAGATAATATTATTTCTATTTTATAAAGATTTGCAAAAAAATTGACATCCAGATATTTATCTTTTGATATACGCAAATCAAATATTAAGTTTTGTATGTATCCTCTGTAGTATATGGTTTTTGTTTTTACTACTGACTCAACATCGTAAATGTTTTCAATTTTTAGATGATTTTGTATATTTTTAATACAGGTAGAAACTCCCATAGTTGCAGAACAACTTAATGCTATTCTACTGTTGTCTAGATGTATAATATCTATCCGATATGCTCTGGTATCTGGTGACCGAGAACGATGTTGTTGAGTATCTCTGGGCGTGGCTATTAAAAATTCAGAGTAATTAAAATTATAATCATCGTGTTTTTTAAATATACCTGTATGGGTCTCTAAATTATTTTGGTTAATTTTAATTTGGTTAATTTGAAGATTTAAATTGTATAATTCACTTGCCAAATAAGAAAAGGCAAGTGCCAGAAAAGCAGAAAACAATAAACTAATAATAAAAGAAAATTTTACTATTTTTGTATTTTTTTCTAGATAAAAAATCCCTAATCCAGAAAAGAGAGCTATGTAATTTAAAACAAGTCCAAAGTCTGATAAAAAATCAAATGGATTAAATATGGTGTAATTTTTTAAAAATAAATTAGATATGATAAATAAGATTCCTCCAAAACTTAAGAATAAAGTTAAGAATGTGAATATATACAAGTATATTCTTAAATATTTTATCTTCATGATCAAATTAAGTTTTAAAATTAAGGCTAATCTACGGTAGACCCAAAAATAATATGGTAGATAGTGTATTCACAACATCTTTAACCAACTTGTAATAATCCTGAGTTCTATTGTTGCCGAAGATTATGCTGATCTCTTTGCATAGCGCGTGGCTATGCCTTGCAGAAAGTAGATACTGTCTTCCCAGTCAAGTCCAAGCCATCAAAAATTGACTGTTTGAGTTTGGTAGGCTGAGACCTTTGCAAAAAAAACAAAACTCCTCTAAATTTCCCTAAAGAATTCAGAG
>JAUNHN010000078.1 GCA_030523915.1 Capnocytophaga sp.
AATTCATCAGTAAAGAAAATATTTTAATCCTGACCAATGAAATTTACAATGATTTGGTAAAACAGCAAATTCCTAATATTGATACTAATAACATCGTTTTAGAGCCTTGTATGCGTAATACAGCTCCTTGTATCTTATATGCCTCGATGAAAATCAAAGAACGAAATCCTGATGCTGTAATGATTGTAGCTCCCAGCGACCACTGGATCGAAGACGAAGCCAATTTCGTGCAAAATGTCCAAAAATGCTTCGAAGCCTCACAAAAATCAGATATTTTGATGACACTTGGCATTGTACCTACTTTTCCTAACACAGGTTACGGCTATATCCAATACGATAAAAATTCTCCAGACGATGTGAAAAAAGTAAGCCAATTCCGCGAAAAACCCAATTACGAAACAGCCAAAGAGTTTCTCGCCCAAGGCAATTTCTTATGGAACGCTGGAATATTCATTTGGAGTGTACGCAGTGTACTGAAAGCCTTTGAAACACATCAGCCTGAATTATTCTCTTTGTTTGTAAAAGGAAAAAATACATATAACACACCTGCTGAATATGGTTTCATCAAAGAATATTATCCTAAAGCCACTAACATTTCTGTAGATTACGCTATTTTAGAACCTTCTACCAATATCTATGTGCTTCCTGCTCATTTCGATTGGAATGATTTAGGCACATGGGGTTCTCTTTATGAGAAATTACCAAAAGACAATCAGCAAAATGCTACTGTAAACGCACAAGTTTTGTTCAAAGATGCTGCAAATAACATCGTTCGTACCGAAGCCGATAAAGTGGTAATTATCGAAGGATTACAAAATTACATCATCGTTGATAAAAAAGAAGTATTGCTCATCTATCCAAAAGAAAAAGAACAAAACATTAAAGAAATACTCAATGAAGTTAAAGATAAATTTGGCAATCACTTAGGATAATGGATTTCAGCAAAGTATGATAAATTAAAAATACAGAGAATAAGATTTTTTTTCTGTATTTTTTGTTTTTAAGAAAAAAAAACTATCTTTACCCTCAATAAACCAATTTTTATCCATTATGCAACTTACGCACACCTTAGACCATATAGACCTAATGCTGCTGGATGAGTTACAACAAGACAGCAAACAATCTATAAAAAAATTAGCCGAAAAAGTAGGGCTTTCCATAACCCCTGTTCATGAACGCATCAAAAAGTTAGAAACCATCGGCATTATAGAAAATTATGTAGCCGTAGTAAACGCCAAGCAATTAGGCAAAAAATTAGTTGCTTATTGTCAAGTAAAATTATTACGCCATCAAGGAGAGCTTTTCGAAGAATTTGAAAAATACATCAGTACACTTGATGAGGTATTGGAGGCTTCTTATATGGCTGGTGGTTATGATTTTCTTCTGAAATTGGTTTTAAACGATATGGAAGAATATCAGCGTTTTGTAGTACACAAAATCTCAAAATTAGAAATTATTTCCAATATCCAAAGTTCTTTCGTTATTAAAGAAATCAAAAATACTTCAATGATTAAGTGTTTGCGTGAAGAAGTCGAAAGTAAATTATAACCAAACTTAATAACCATATCAAATGCATATTGCTGTCGCTGGAAATATCGGAGCTGGGAAAACAACGCTCACAGCCCTTTTAGCAAAACATTACCGATGGGACGCCCATTACGAAGATGTAGTAGATAACCCCTATTTAGATGATTTTTATCACCAAATGGAACGATGGAGCTTTAATTTGCAAATATACTTCCTCAATAGTCGTTTCCGCCAGATTTTGGATTTTCGAGAAAAAGGATATAACATCATTCAGGATAGAACTATTTATGAAGATGCTCATATTTTCGCTCCCAACTTGCACGAAATGGGACTGATGAGTGGGCGAGACTTTGAAAATTACAAATCCTTATTCCTTTTGATGGAAAACTTTGTACAAGCCCCCGATTTGTTGATTTATCTACGGAGTTCCATCTCCAATCTGGTAAAACAAATACACAAACGCGGTAGAGAGTATGAAAGTTCTATTTCAATTGATTACCTCAATAGGCTTAATGAGCGGTACGAGCAGTGGATTAAAAGTTACGACAAAGGAAAACTACTTATCATCGATGTAGATAATATTAATTTTGTAGATAATCCAGAGGATTTAGGAGATATTATCAGCAAAATTGATGCACTTTTATACGGACTTTTTTAAAACTTAAGTATAAGAAATATTTGATATTTTTAGGTTGTCAGCGAAGTCGAAACCTTACGTTTCATTCGGCTTCGACTTCGCCCAATCTAACAATTGTATTTATGTATAACCCAATCTAAAACAACAAAAAATGCACGCACTACACAAAATTTTTGAAGGTTCATCTATTCGTGCTACTTTGATTTTGGACATTCTAAAAGAAAAAGGCATTGAACCGATTGTAAAAGACCGCAGCGAGTCCGCACGATTAGCAGGTTTTGCTAGCGAAATACCTATGCAAGTGGAAATATTCGTCTTTGAGAATCAAGCAGACGAAGCTCTTCAAGCCTTGCAAAACATTCCGTTAGACGAATCCTAAACTTAGTAATTTCTAAGTTTCCTAACAAAATAACAATGAAATACACACGATTAACCAAAGAGCAATTAGAAGCTCTACATCACGATTTTGCCCGTTTTTTAGCCTCACAACAAATCAATGCCGAAGAATGGAACTCCATAAAAAAAGAAAAACCACATTTAGCCGAAGAAGAAATTGATATTTTTAGCGATTTGGTATGGGAAAAAAGTCTTGAAAATGTTCATTTTCTGGAAAAAATAGATAATCAATCCGTACATTGCTTTCATTTTGAGCAAGATAAAGCCCAAATGATTTCGATACTTATTTCGGATATTTCCGTAGATTTAACGACTCCCGAAGGATTTCTTTGGCTTGAAAAGAACATACATTCTGACAAAGTAACGTGCTATACAGGCAAAAAAACAATCGAAGGCGATAGAAAATTGGAAATTTTTAATTTAATACAGCAAGGAGCTCAAATCGCTGATGGACAAACGTTTAATTGGCTGTCAAAAGTCAAGCAATAACTTGGAAGATTCTTTTTTTCTATTTGTAAGTCTTTTTTGCTTTAAAAAAAATCACTATCTTCGCACACAGTTTTTGAAATACTTTATCACTTATGGAAAACATACAATATACGGAAGATAATATCAAATCGCTGGACTGGCGGGAGCATATCCGTATGCGTCCGGGAATGTACATCGGGAAATTGGGCGATGGCTCGTCTGCCGATGATGGGATTTACATTCTTCTCAAAGAGGTGCTGGACAACTGCATTGACGAGTTTGTTATGGGAGCTGGTAAAACTATTGAAGTGAAAATCAGCGACAACCGTGTAGATGTGCGTGATTATGGTCGTGGAATTCCGCTCGGCAAAGTGGTAGATGTGGTTTCAAAAATGAACACAGGCGGAAAATACGATTCACGAGCTTTCAAAAAATCGGTGGGATTGAATGGGGTCGGAACCAAAGCCGTAAACGCACTTTCTACCTATTTCAAAGTGGAGTCGGTGCGTGATAACCAATCCAAATCAGCCGTCTTTGAAAAGGGAATTTTGCAGGAAGAATCGCCTGTGGAAGAATCTACAAAACGGCGAGGAACAAACGTAATTTTTGTCCCTGACGAAAGCATTTTTAAGAACTATAAGTTTCGTAATGAGTATATTACACGTATGCTCAAAAACTATGTATACCTAAACCCAGGGCTTACAATTCACTTCAACGGCGAAAAATATTATTCCGAAAACGGATTGAAAGACCTGCTCAATGACAATAACAACGAGGAAGATTTCCTATACCCAATCATTCATCTCAAAGGCGAAGACATCGAGGTAGCGATAACGCACAGCCGTACCCAATATAGCGAGGAATATTATTCGTTCGTAAACGGACAAAACACGACGCAAGGTGGTACGCACTTGGCGGCTTTTCGGGAGGCTTTCGTAAAAACGGTTCGTGATTTTTATAACAAATCGTATGAAGCGGCTGACATCCGTAAGTCTATCATCGCAGGGATTTCTATCAAAGTAATGGAGCCTGTGTTTGAAAGCCAAACCAAAACCAAGCTCGGTTCTACCGAAATGGGCGAGGGAATGCCATCAGTTCGGACGTATATTAACGACTTCATTGGGAAGCATTTAGACGATTTTTTACATAAAAATTTGGATATTGCCGAAGAACTTAAAAAGAAAATCGAACAGGCAGAACGCGAACGCAAAGAATTGGCAGGTATCCGTAAATCGGCTCGAGAATATGCCAAAAAAGCAAGTTTGCACAACAAAAAATTGCGTGATTGTCGCGTACATTTAACCGATTCTAAAAATCCGCGTAATTTAGAAACCACCTTATTCATCACCGAAGGAGATTCGGCTTCGGGGTCGATTACCAAATCAAGAGATGTGGAAACCCAAGCCGTATTTAGCCTAAAAGGAAAACCGATGAATACCTACGGAATGACCAAACGCATTGTATATGAAAATGAGGAATTTAACCTCCTACAAGCGGCATTAAACATTGAAGATTCTATTGATGATTTGCGATATAATAACATTGTTATCGCCACCGATGCCGATGTAGACGGAATGCACATTCGGTTACTTTTGATTACGTTTTTCTTGCAGTTTTTCCCTGAACTTATCAAAGAAGGACATATATATATATTACAAACACCGCTTTTCCGTGTGCGAGATAAACAACAAAAAATATATTGTTACAGCGAAGAAGAAAAGCAAAATGCGATTAAACAACTCAAAGGAAAGCCTGAAATTACACGTTTTAAAGGATTGGGAGAGATTTCCCCCGATGAGTTCAAGCATTTTATCGGAAATGATATTCGTTTAGACCCTGTGATGATGGATAAAACCATACATACCGACCAGCTTTTGGAGTTTTATATGGGCAAAAATACAGTTGATAGACAAGATTTTATAATGAATAACCTCCGATTGGAACTGGATATGGTAGAAGAAAAGTAATTTTTTCAAGTAGTAAACAGATTATAAAAACGTATAATAATGACAAGATTGAATTTTTTTCTATGTTTTTTTCTGATATTGTCCACCTTTTCTATTGCTCAAGATATGGATAAACAAGATATTATTGGCGAAAAATCGTGGGGAATTATCTATAATTCCGTAGCAAAAGTACAATCAGAAGGCAATCATCAAAGTGAAATAGTTACTGAAGTACTATTAGGAACGCCCGTGAAGATATTGGACAAGAAAAAAGGTTGGCGACAGATACAAACACCTGAAGGATACATCGGGTGGGTGTCAGAATCGGTAACTCCTGTAACTCAATCTGAACTGACCAAATACAACCAGCAACAGAAAATAATAGTAACAAGCCATTATGCACATTCCTACGAAAAAAACACTGCCAAATCACGTATCATTTCTGATTTGACCATAGGAAATCTTTTAGTGATAAAAGGTAGCAAAGGAAAATTTTTCCAAGTAGTGTACCCTGACGGAAGAGAGGCTTTTGTTAAAAAATCCGATGCTAAAAAATTTGACAATTGGCTTAAAGATATTCGGCTTACCGAACAAAGTATTGTAGAGACAGCTACCCAAATGACGGGCATTCCGTATGTGTGGGGAGGAACATCCTCCAAGGGGTTGGATTGTAGTGGTTTTACGAAACTTGTTTATTTTTTGCACGGTGTAATTTTACTCCGCGATGCCTCTCAACAAGCAAAAACAGGTAAATTAGTAGATGAAATAGGAAATTTTGCAAATCTTCAAGTAGGTGATTTGGTATTTTTTGGCACAAAACCTACTGAGGAAAACCCTCAAGAACGTGTAACTCACGTAGGGATATACTTGGGCAATGGCAGATTTATTCACGCTTCAGATTATATCAAAACAGCGAGTTTTTATCCTAATGATGAGCTTTATGATGCGTTCAACACGAACCGATATTTACGAGCTAAACGCATATTAGGAGAAATCAACACTACTGGAATCGAAAAAATTACTGAAAATAAATTCTATAAGTAAAATAATTCAATACATTAAAAATGCAACTTTCGTGGCTTGCTTATGATTTACAACTTCGGCATACGTTTACCATTTCAGGTTTTTCACGTAGCACTACTCCTATTGTTCTTACCAAAATAGAATATGACGGATTGGTAGGCTATGGAGAGGCTTCCTTACCGCCTTATTTGGGTGAAACACAGGCTTCTGTAATTGAATTTCTAAAAAAAATAGACCTTTCAGGATTTTCTTCTCCTACGGAAATAGACGAAATTCTAAACTATGTAGATAGTATTTCAACCAAAAATACAGCAGCCAAAGCAGCAGTAGATATTGCGTTACACGATTTGGTTGGGAAAATAAAAGGACTGCCTTGGCATAAGTTGTACGAATTAGACAAAAACAACGTTCCTGATACAACTTTTACCATTGGAATTGATACAGATGCTGTCGTTCGTGAGAAAACAAAAGAAGCTGTTGGGAATTTTAATATTCTAAAAATCAAAGTGGGCGGAAGTGATAATAAGCGTATGCTCCAAGCGATACGTTCAGTAACAGACTTGCCTCTTGCGGTAGATGCTAATCAAGGATGGAGTGATTTCCAGCAGGCTTTGGATATGATTTTTTGGCTACAAGAGCAAGGTGTCGTGATGATAGAACAGCCAATGCCTAAGTATGATTTGGATAGTATTGCCCGACTGACGGAAAGCAGTCCGTTACCTATTTTTGCAGACGAATCTGTACAGCGATTGACAGATATTCAGCATCTTAAAGGGGTATTTTCAGGTGTAAATATCAAACTGATGAAATGCACGGGAATGCGAGAGGCGTGGCTGATGCGTCATTTGGCACAATCCTCAGGTATGAAAACGATGATCGGTTGTATGACGGAGACTTCTTGTGCTATTTCTGCAGCGTCTCAGCTTTATTCGGGTATGGATTTTGCTGACCTTGACGGGGCTCTTCTTATCGGAAATAATTGTTTTGATGGAGCAAAACTTATCAACGGTAAAATAATTCCTACTGATGAACCTGGAATTGGGGTAAAACTTATCCACAATCTAAAATTTGAAAGATAATTCTCTCCCTTATTCCTCCTAATTAAAATAATTGATTATTTTTAGAGGTTACTTCCCAACACGAAAAATCAAATTTAATTGATAATCAATAATTTAATATATTTTAGTAAAATAAAAAATATTTCTTTCTGTAAAAAACAATATTTTACCTATATCGGCAATTCGTTGAGTTGTTTTTTTCTCAGTTGCCAGTTGGGGAGGTATTTGTTCATTAGCATAATAAAATTCTTATTATGGCTTCGCTCTTTAAGATGTACAAGTTCGTGAACGATGATATAATCAATACATTCCTTGGTTTTTTTTGCCAATTCTATATTGAACCAAATCGTTTTGGAAATATTGTTGCAACTTCCCCATTTGGTTTTTACTTTCCGTATGCCGAAACGCTCGGGCGAAACATTCATTTTAGCTTTATAGAACTCTATCCGCTCGGTGAGGTAGCTTTTAAGTTGCTCTCTGTACCACTTGTAAAGCGTTTCTTTGATGAGTGCCTTGTCGGTGGGGTCGGTTACAAGAATTTCTATTTTGCTATGGTGCAGAATTACCGCACATTTTTTGTCCGTAGGTGTTATTTTCAGGAGGTATTTTTTACCGAAAAAGTAATGACTTTCTTGGGTAAGATACAGATATTCGTGTTCGCGTTCTTGTTCTAAAAATTTCTTTTTTTCCTTGCGAATCCAGCTGAGTTTAGTGCTTACAAAAATTCGTAGTCGTTCCAAATCCATTCCCTTGGGGGCAGAGAGCGTTACCCTGCCCAAAGGCGGATGCACCCGCAGATGTATATTTTTTATCTCCTTGAAAGACAAAACTACTTCTATATCATTGAATTGTAATATTTCCGTCATCTAATAATCGGCTTTGTGGTGTTCTACTATTCTGTAAATTTCTTCGGTTTTAGTTTCATTATTTATCACGCCGAAAATCGCACCTTTTATTTCATTTTGGCGAATAATATTTTCCCTAAATCCCTCTCGTTTAGCATTTTGTATGGCGTCTTCACAGGCGATAGTTAGTTGTTCATCATTGTCTAAAAAATGATAAATGGCTTTCATTCCACCAGTTTTTATGGTGCTGGGTGTGGTTTCTTCGGTGCCTCTTTTTACCTTTTTGATGAGTTCCTTCGCTTTTTTCAAATGTTCTATATAATCCAAAATGCCTTTTTTACGCTCTTCTATCAACGCTTGAAGAAGTGCCGACATTTGTTCAAAATATTTAGGGTCGGAAAGCTGTTTTTCCACGATTTTTGAACTAATAGCATTTTCCACCGTTTCGGCTATGGCTTCAGGGTTGGTGCGAATACCCTCTGGAAGCTGGTCAATTGCCGTACCTATATCGGTTTGCAATAAATCCAAAATAGAAATATCCTCAAACGAAGCGATAATTTTAGCATCTTTGGCATTGATGTAATTGTCAATTAGCGAACGCATATCCGCCTCGTAGGCTTTTAGGTCAATGGTTTCGCCACTGGCTATGCGTATTGTTTCGCGAAGTTTTAGATAAAACGCCATTCTATCCTCGTAGTGGGCAATTTCTCTCGGCGTAAAATCTGCCTCTTCCATTTCGCCTTTGATGTTGGCATAGGCTCTGATGTACGCTACAATTCCTTTGTAGAGGGCTACTCGCTTAAATTCGTTGTCTTTTAAGTCGGTAGGAATTTCTGTATTTCCGCAAAAGTAACGGATATAGTCCATTTCCGATTTTGGGCTTTCCACCGCTTGACAAATTTCTTCCAAAGATTCCAAAGCATTTTCTAAACGCTCACGAGCCATTTTAAGGCGGTCTTTTATCTGAATTTCAACCTCTTCTTTGGTAGCACCTTCTGAGGATAATTCCGAAGTATAAACACTTATCACATCGGTTACATTATCAAAAAGCCCCTTATAATCTACAATATAGCCAAAATCTTTGTCGTCTGTATCCAAGCGGTTGGTACGGCATATCGCCTGAAAAAGCGTATGGTCTTGCATCTTTTTATCAATGTAAATATAGGAGCAAGACGGAGCATCAAACCCTGTGAGGAGCTTAGAAACCACAATGAGCAGTTTCATAGTAGCGGGCTGATTTACAAACGCCTGTTTGCTTTTGTCCTCGTAGGTTTCGGTGGCGGTTTTTCCTGTCTCTGGGCGGATGTCTTTTAGAAGATTTTGGTAAGTATTGTAAATGTATTCTTTATCGGTTTCGGTGTATTCGCCTGTATCTTCGGTGGTAATGTCCCGCGTATTGGGGTTGTACGAAGTAATGACCGCACACTTGTTTTTTAGGGCTGACTGCTGAAAAACTTCGTAATACTTACACGCTTCGTAAATTCTGGGAGCTACCAAAATAGCGTTGCCTTTTTCGGATATTAAACGCGGTTTTGTAGCAAAATCAAGTTCAATATCATTAACGATTTTCTGAATTCGTGAGCGAGAACTCAAAATGTTTTGCATCGTTCCCCAGCGTTTTTTCAGTTCTGCCTTTTGGAAATCGTTCAGCCCTTTGGTTTTTGCTTCAAACCACGCATCTACGCGTTCGGGCGAAGACAACTCTTGGTCTATATCTCTGCCCTCATACACCAAATCTTTTACCACGCCATCGGCTACGGCTTCGTTAAATTTATAAGTGTGAATATACCTGCCGAAAACCTGCATCGTCATATCATAATCGGCTTTGAGTAGGGGCGTACCTGTAAAGCCCAAAAATACAGCTTTGTTTAGAACAGTTTTCATCGTTTCGTGGAGCTTTCCGCTTTGGGTACGGTGGCATTCATCTACAAAAACAAATACATTGCCCTGTATCGGTAGCGGATTTTCTTTCAATTCTTTGATGAAAGTTTTATAATCTGTCTCACCTCTGTTGCCAAATTTAAAGATTAGCACAGAGATAAGCCGAGGTGTGGTTTGGGTAAGGTAGTTCATAAGTTCCTTGCCTGAACCTGTACGAGCCGCCGTTTCGCCCATATTTTCAAAGTTTTCGGCGATTTGCTTTTCTAGTTCAATGCGGTCGGTAAGTAGCACTACGCGAGAGTTATTCACATTTTCCTTTATCCATTTGGCAATGAGTACCATCAAAATACTTTTGCCCGAGCCTTGCGTATGCCAAATAATACCGCTTTCGCTTCGTTTGATGAAGTTTTGGGCTTCTTTTAAGGCAAAATACTGATGCGGACGAGGCAACTTTTTGATTCCTGCATCAAAGATTACGGCGTTGAAAATGATGTCCAACAAGCGTTCTTTTTGGCAGAGTTTTTTCAGATATTTGTCTAATTTGTAATCTTCGTTTTCCTGCTCGTCTTCCTTCCACGAGAGGAAATATTTTTCAGTAGTTTTTATGGTGCCGTATTTAAGTCCTTGGGTGTTGTTTCCTGCCAAAACAAGCTGTACGGTGGTAAAAAAATGAGTATTAAAATTTTCGTCTTGGTTGGAAATATTTTGACGAATGCCTTCGGCTATATCTACCGAGCTTCGTTTGAGTTCCAAAACACCGATGGCTATCCCATTGATATACAATACAATATCTGGACGGCGGGTGTTGTTGCCTCTTAGGGTAACTTCTTCGGCTATGGCAAAATGGTTGTTCTGCCAATTTTTCCAGTCTATGAGGTTTAGGGTTTGGGTTTGTTCGCCTATGTGTTTTACCTTTGCACCATAGCGAAGCAGTTCATAAAACGCCTTGTTTCTATCGTAGAGAGAGCCTACGGTGGTTTGTGCTGCTTGTAAGGTTTTTTGTATGGCTTTTTCTACCAGAACAGGGTCGTTGTATTGCTGGGTAAGGAATTTTCTTAGATACGCTTCCTCTACATTGCGGTTGTTGTCTCGCTCTTCCCAATTGCCGTAAAAGGTGTAGCCTAATTCTTTGAAAAGGTTAATTACGCGTACTTGCGTAAATCTTTCTTTTGAGTTTATGGTGTTCATATTTTTTAAATTTTATTTCCCCCAACCCCCCGAAGGGGGCTTTTTGTCCGTAGCATGGACGGGCTTTTTATATTGTTATTGTTCTAAAAGGGCAAATGTGATTTGCCCCTACGCTTACCGCTTCTCGTGTCATTCTGACGATAGGAAGAATCTCGGAGGTTCTTCACTTCATTCAGAATGACAAAGGTAGGGATTTTTTTTGAGATTGCTTACGCCAGTTCGCTTCGCTCGTGTCTTCATTTCGCTATCGCTTCATTCAGAATGACAAAGGTAGGGATTTTTTGTCATTCTGACGATAGGAAGAATCTCTAATCAATTTCATTATTCAAAAAATTCCAATTTTGGTTAAATTCATTTATTAA
>JAUNHN010000079.1:0-10727 GCA_030523915.1 Capnocytophaga sp.
TGTTTGGTTGTTTTTTTATCCACCATTTTAAAAGAGATAAAATCGACCTCAAAAGGCAAACGGCTTCGGTTTTCAAGCCAAATATCCAAGTACAATTTTCCGTTATGGACATAAACTCCTTTTAGTAACCACGAGATTCCTGCGTTTTGCGAACCGATATGTTTTATAAATTCTCGTCTTTGGGTATAAATGGAAGTCATAATCATTTGAGCTACCGCAGGCAATTCCCAACCTGTGTCAGAAAATAATATATCCGACTTAACGCTGTTGCCTTGTGGAATGTCTTGGGCGAAATCCAAAGTAAGCAACTTTGGTGTAGGATGATAACTTACCTCAAAACTGAAAAAACCGCCATCTTCGGTAATAACTGAAAGATTGGTCTTTTGTTCAAAATCGGTTACCGATGCCTTGACTCGAAGTACATTTTCTGCTTCTTTGGCTTTGTCAGCGATGATGTTCTCACTCCCTAAATCCACATAACAAATTGCCGAGGGAAAAATCAAATGAGTCGTCTTGTCATACGTAACTTCCAAAGGATAAGGCATTACTTGTGTATTGGATATGGCTATTGATTTATTTGCAGCCGACATTTCACTGCCCGTCTGGGCGTACGATAAGGCAGTACAAACCGCCATTAGAAAAAACATTGGTGTTTTCATTGTATTGATGTATTAAATTGATATTTATTTTTATTTCATTCTATTTTTTGAAACTTTCTAATTCCCTAATTTCTTTTCTTCTAAATTTTTTATTTTTGAGCTACCAATAAAACTTGATACCCTGCCTTTATTTTTATGGCGGGGCGGGTGATTTTCTTGGATAGATAGGAACTTGTTCCTTGCACCACACTTTTGGTCATATCCGAAATGATTTGGTCTTTGGCAGAAGCATTAAAAGTAAAATTCGTACCCGAGTTGCCTCCCATCGAAGCGGCTATCTCTCTAAAAGCATTGGCATCGGGGGTGTACGGCAGATACAATCCTTGCTGTCCGTCCAAATCGTAGGCTGTGAGTGCTACGGCAATGACCTTCCCTTTGTATTCCAATGAGTGAATGTCCAAAAGAAGCCTATCACCACTGACCTTGGCGGTGGCAGTGAGTAGTTCTCCTTGTGGAATATACGTTTGGGCTACCCAAATGGGTTCTAACAATCGCAATGGCACACGGGTATTTTCTCGGATAGATTGTTGCCAATGCACACAGGCTCGTATGCTATTTTTTAGAAATTTAGGAGCTGATTTAGAACTTTCCATATTGATAAAACTTCGTTGCTGTGTTTTATGCCATTGTTCAAAGAAAACACTGTCGTTTTCATTTCTGGGCAAACGGCTTACTGTTTTATTTTCCGAAGTATATACGGGATATACGGGAACTTTTTCGGGAGTATTTACTGTATTGAAATCCTTTGCGTTTGCTGAAAATCCATCGGAAGGCAAGGTAGTAGCACCATTGGTGTTTTGAGGCAAATACTTAGATGCCATTTGGTAGGATTTTTCCATTAGAGCCATTTGCATATCAAGAGGGTCTTGATTTTCTTTTTCTGAAAGTTGGGATTTGAGGGATTCAATTTCTTCTTCCAAACGTTGTTTTTCTTCCATAACTGAATTGTCTTGATAAAAATTACCCAAAGTATGATGTATATCCCGATAAGTATATGCCGAATGGGTAATTGCATTTTCTTTTGTGTCAAGTTCTTCTTTTTGAGGTGTTTGTGAATTAGCATCTTCTATCCAATAATCGGACAATACTCCCAAAGCGGCTTCCCGTTGCAATTGTTTTTTGTCCAATAGAGCTTGTTCGTAGGCAATTTCTTTATCAGAAGGTAATACATTTTCTTTGGCTTGGGGTACTAACTCTTCAATATTATTTTTAGTATCTTCTGAGGAAGTATCTCCTCCAAAAAGAAGGTACATACATCCCAAAAATACCAATCCCATTAGGGTAAACACCAGCCATTTTTTGTATTGCTGTTTTCGGGCAAAGGTTTTTTCTTCATTTTGTTGTTCATATTGTTTTTCTTCTTCTTCGGTGAGAAGAACGCTTATCTTTTGTTTGGCAGATTGCTGTGTATTGGTATGATTTTCCATAGCTTTTACATTTTAATTAAATTGTTTTTGATGTAATTTTGATTCTTTTTTGTCATTTTTGACTTCATTTTGTATTCCGAAGACTTCAAATCGTGTTCCGACAGCTTCTTTTTAATTTATACAGAATTTAGGTCAATTCTTGTTACTTAGCGTTTATTAGTACCACAAAAGTTATCAACACATAGATTATAAAACCGATGATGATATAGGCTCTTCGTGTCTTTTGAGGCAAATTTTGACAATACTGCTCAATATGCATATTGAATTTTTTTCCGTATTTTAAAAAGTATTGTATCATCGTTCTATGGTTCTGAGGTCTTTATTTTCAATAACAGTAAATTGTTCCATCACAAAGCCTTGTGGATTGTTGTCGGAACGCACCGAATTTACTAATCTGCAAGAAGTTATCAGGCTTCGCTGGGTAATATTACTCTGACGAGTGATAAATTGCTTGGCAAAAGTTTGTATTTGATATGGATAGCTTTCAAATTGGCAAACAATGCTATCAATGACTATTCGCTGATGAATATTTCCAGAAATCATACGATGATAAAATCCTTTTTCAGCCAAATCTTTGTAATAATCAAAAACAGATTTATCAGCTAAGAAAAAAGCTCGTTTCATATTGCTTTCAATAGCCGCTTTGTCAGGAGCGATGTTGTAAAAAAGTTCGTGAAATCGGCGAATATGCTCACGAGCTTCCACAGGACGATTCAGTTTCGCATCTTGGGAGAGTGCCAACATCAATGATTTGCCTTGATCTAACACATAAATTTTCTGCCGTTGCTCCTGAGCAAAATGATAAGCATATCCCACCGAAAACAAACTTATTATCAGACATAAACCTGCAAAAATAAGGGTGTATATGCGGATTTGTTTAAACCCATTTTCGATATTTCTAAATATTTTAAACTCCATTTTTGTGTTTTTTTACATTACTTTTGAATTGAATACTAATTAGTTGATGGGAATGTGAATACATCCATCTACAATCTATTAAATTATTTTTTTAATAATTGTCCCGAAATATTTCCCGTAGCAGCACCCGCTCCTGCTCCTACAACATTACCCGTTTTGGTTGCCGTTTGGTTGATATTTCTACCAAAATTACCCATACCTCCTGCTTGGATAATCCAACCTGAAACTGTGGGAATGGTAAAATAACCGATAATACCAATAACCATAAAGATAATATATACTGCGTTGGAAGTATCAGGAATAAAATTTGGGTCAGCTAATTGTTCGATGTCTTTTTCGATAATAAGCGATTGAATACGAGCCAAAATGGCACTGAACAAGTCCGATACAGGAAGCCACAAATACACACTTACATATCGGGTAATCCATTGGGTCATTGTCGATTGAAAGCCGTCCCAAACCGAAATGGCAAATGCCAAAGGACCTAAAATGGAAAGCACAATCAAGAAGAATGTACGAATGGTGTCAATAACTAAGGCAGCAGCCTGAAAAAGCATTTCCAAAAGCTCCCGAAACCACGCTCGTATGCTTTGTTTGAGGTCATACATTCCGCGTTCTACATACATTCCTGCCATCACCGCCATATCCGAAGGGCTCCACCCCAGTTCATCTAATTTTTTATCAAATTCCTCATCAGAAACCAAATAAGCCGTCTCGGGATTTCTCAGTTGTGCCTCTCGTTCCAATTGGTCTTTTTGCTCTTGAAGTTTATGCAAATCCAAAGTTTGGGATTCCAAAATAGAATGTGTGCCACTAACTACGGGACTTAGCACGGCATTCATCGTTCCTAAAACCAATGTGGGGAAAAATAGCACACAACCACCAATGGCAAAAGGTCTGAGCAATGGATATACATCTACCGCTTCGGCTCGTGCTAAGGCTTGCCAAACACGCATCGCTACATAGAACAACGCTCCCAAACCTGCAATACCTTTGGCAATTCCTGTCATCTGTGCTGTAAGTGGCAGCATATCATCGTATAAATTTCTAAGTATTTCGTGTAAATTTTCCATAGCTTTCTACCAATATTTCATTTCGTTGCCATAGAGTGAAAGCACCCGTTGTGCATCATTTTTCTTCTTGGCTCTGAGATAACTTACCGAAATATTTTTCTGCGTATAGTACCGCACCAACAAATAATATTCCTTGACATCTTTATGTACTTTATCGATAATATCCAAGCGTTCTTTATCATTCATCGACAAAGAAGAAGCATTGACAATCTGTCGTAAATCTTTCAATAGATTGGAACTCTCTGCCAAAAGTTTGGAATACCCAAAGGCAATGGCATTGAGTTCTTCGGTAGAAAAATTAGGGTCTTGGGTCATTTTTTTGAAGTTGGTAACGTACATTTGAGAAATATCCCCTACCATAAGTACCGTTTCTTGTACCTTTCGGGCATCTTTTACTAAATTATTTACTTTTTTTAAAGCATCATAGTATTGTTTCCCCTGATTATAAATCTTTTCCACTTCCTTAAAATTGTTAATCATATTCCGAGCTGTGGAAGAAGTTTGTACAATTTGTTGGGTGGTATTGACAATACTTTGGGCTAAATTCGTGGGGTCGGTAACTACCCATTGTGCTTTTACACTACTGAGTGTCAGCAGTAAAAACATTCCTGTTACAATGTGTCTTATTTTCATCTTTTTCTTTTTTTGAGTTAAACATTTTATACTTTTTTCTATTGCCTACTGCCTATTGCCTAATTATTACTGCCTACTCATCTGCTCAATGGCTTTTTCTAAATTGCCGTCAAAAGATTGTGTTAGTTGCATCAGTTGGTGTTTTTCACGCTCTTCGGTGGTATAAGCAAAATATTCCTGACGACTTACCTCAGTGGCATAGACAGCCGATTGCGTACCTCCCAGACCTATCCACACTTCTTTGTACTTTCGATTAGGGTCATTATTTAGGTTAATGGAGAGAATCTGTGCTTTTTCTTTTTCGGTAAGTCCGAGCATTTTTTGGATGTCATCAAACTTATTCATATACTTGCGTTGGTCGAGCAAGATTTTACAATCCGAATTATTGATAATACTTTCTTTGACAATAGGTGAATGGATAATGTCATCCACCTCTTGGGTTACAATTACCGCTTCACCAAAGAATTTACGAACCGTTTTAAACAGGTATTTGATGTATTCCGCCATACCTTCTTTGGCAATGGCTTTCCACGCTTCTTCGATAAGTATCATCTTGCGAACCCCTTTAAGCCTTCGCATCTTATTGATAAACACCTCCATAATGATAATGGTTACCACAGGAAATAGTATCGGATGGTCTTTGATAGCATCTATTTCAAAAACGATAAATCGTTTGGAAAGCAAATCCATTTCCTTGTCTGAATTTAGCAGATAATCATATTCACCCCCTTGATAATAGGGTTCTAACACATTTAAGAAATTAGCTAAATCAAAATCTTTTTCGCGTACTTTTTTATCGGATAAAATCTGTGAATACTCACCTTTGACAAATTCATAAAAGCCATTGAAAGCAGGTTTTTGATGTTGGTTTTCTTTGAGTTGTTGAATGTACAGATTCACCGCATTGGAAAGTGCCACTTCTTCCGAGCGTGTCGGTGGCTCATCATCGCGTTTCCAAAGGGTTAGGATAAGGGTTTTGATACTCTCACGCTTTTCGATGTCAAACACTCCATCATCTGTATAAAACGGATTAAAGGCTATGGGATTATCTTCCGTATAGGTGAAATAAATCCCATCTTTTCCTTTGGTTTTCTGATGTATGAGTTCACACAATCCCTGATAGGAATTTCCCGTATCCACCAACACAATATGTGTCCCTTGCTCGTAATATTGCCGAACTAAATGATTGGTAAAGAAAGATTTACCACTGCCCGAAGGTCCTAATACGAATTTGTTTCGGTTGGTAATAATCCCTTTTTTCATCGGTAAATCCGAGATGTCCAAATGAATGGGTTTGCCCGTAAGTCGGTCTGCCATTTTGATTCCAAAAGGACTTGATGAGTTTTGATAATTCGTCTCTTGGGTAAAAAAACACAAAGCAGGTTCAATGAAAGTGTAAAAGGTTTCTTCACTGGGAAAATCCGCTCCGTTACCTGCAATCCCTGACCAGTAAAGTGTAGCCGTGTCAATAGTATTATGGCGGGGTTTGCATTCCATCGAAGCCAAGGCACTGCCCACATCGTTTTTGATACTGCGAAGCTCTTGTGTATTATCCGACCACGCCATTACATTAAAATGAGTTCTGACCGATGCCAACCCTTGCGAATGAGCTATATTCAGATACTCTTCAATCCATTGTCGATTGATTTGATTGGCTCTACTATACCGCGAAAGCGAGTGCATATTACGAGCCGTTTTTTCAAACTTTTGAAGATTTTCTTGTGAATTGTCTAAAAATAAGTACTGATTGTAAATATGATTGCAACTCAACAGTAGCCCAACAGGTGAGGCAAATGATAATAAACAATCACTCTTATCCGTGGACAACCGCTCGTAACGGCTCTCAGGGGTAACACTCGTAGGCAAATCTTCCGTATCGGAAAGCGTATGCAGACACAATTTCTGATTGCCAATACGCATCTGTTCTGCCGAAAGGCAAATGTCCTGCAAGGAAACATTTGCATCGGTGGAAAGACTTAAATACTGCTCAAAAAGTCCTTTGGTGGTTTTCGTGCCGATATAGTCATCTTCTGTTAGCTTCGTAATGCGTAAAAATCCTGAATCGTTTAAAATGCGTTCAAACTGAGCTACGGATTCTAAAAACTGGCTAGTTCGCTCTTTATTGCTTACTTCCTTGGGTAGGAAATTTCCTTTGCACAAAGACGAAAAATTGCTCTGTGCTTGCATTCGGTTTTTGGTGGTTTGAGTCAGAAACAAATAGCATTGGTGATATAAAAAAGGTCGTTCATTGAAATGTTTTTCATACGAGCGAGATAGAAAACTGGCATTTTCTTGCTGTAAATTAGAAGTATAATTTTCTTTCAGAAACCAATCTTGTTTGTGAACCACCGTGTATTCAGGAAGTACTTTGATAGCCTTATACCACACCGAATGTAGTAGCTGGTAGTCTTCCCCCGAAAGGGTAAAAAGCTCAGGCAATTGCACTGAAAAACCGACAGTGATGTCCGCTTCCTTGCTCAGCAAACAATCGTTTTCAATGGCAAGAATCGGAAATTTACTTTCCAAAGCACTGATTTTAGAGATGTTTTTCATTTTCTTGTTTTTTAGATTTTTTAGGTTTTTGTGTTTGAAGTGGTACGAATAAAGAAGCGAACAGACTTTTGGTTTCTAAGATATTTGGGGTAGCGTTTATGGGCTGCCTTTTTCATCAAGCCGTATTCACCGTATCTTTGATTCAGTGAAAAAGTCTGCCAAACGACAAGACTTGCCAAGCCTACGCCCAAACCCAAACAGAAATATGGCTGTACCCCAATGGTGTAGAGAATCATTACCAAAATCAAAACTGCCAACAATCCGCCCGCAAAAATGAACAGGTATTGGGCTTTAAGTCCTTTAAATTCAACACTTCTGCCAATACCCTTGTTGATGGCGTATGTCTTTCGAGTTTCCATTTTACAAAAAGAAAGAACGTAAAATCGTAGCTGCCACAATCAAGAAAATACACGCTCCGAACCAACTTGCTGCCGTTTTGCTCGTATCGGGGTCGCCACTGCTGAATTTATTATACACTTTCACACCACCGATAAGTCCTACCACCGCACCAATGGCATAGATGAGCTTGGTAGCAGGGTCAAAATACGAGGTTACCATTTGAGTGGCTTCGTTAATACCACCCACGCCATTGCCCTGTGAAAAGGCAAAATTCGCTATCATCAAAAGCGATAAAAACATTTTTTTTTGAATCGATTTTTGTGTCATTTTTTTATATATTTTTGATTTTTCACAGCAAAGGTACATTTACAATACTATCTGAAAATCAAAGTGGTAGCTAATGGAAGAAAATGGCAGGAATTGGCAGAAAAAGATTTTTTTATTTATTTTCTTAAAAATATTTTTTTGCGAATCAAGTTTTTTATAGTTACATTTGCACACCGTGTGATATACAATTTACTTCTTAAAAAATGATTGGTATTTACAATATTCATAGCCTTACAGAGGTAGAGAAAAAAAACAGTCCTCAAACCCTTTATTATAAGGGAGATTTGTCTTTGTTGGAAAAAGGAAGACGAGTCTCTATTGTGGGATCAAGAGAGGTGAGTCAACAAGGAATTAAAAGAGCCGAAATAATTGTTAAAATCCTTTTAGAGAACGATATTGTCGTTGTAAGTGGATTGGCTAAGGGAGTAGATACCATAGCTCATAAAACAGCTATACAGGAAGGAGGAAAAACAATAGCCGTTATAGGAACTCCATTAAATCAATATTATCCAAAAGAAAATCAAGAACTTCAAGAACAGATAGCCTCTAAGCATTTACTTGTTTCTCAATTTCCAGAAAATTATCCATTAACCCAAAAAAACTTCCCTATTCGTAACCGAACGATGGCTTTGATTAGTGATGCTACTATCATCATTGAAGCTAGTGAAAAAAGTGGCACAAAGCATCAGGGCTGGGAAGCACTGCGTTTAGGTAGAAACCTTTACATTTTAGAAAATGTTATCAAAGATAAAAATATCTCTTGGGCTAAAGAAATGCTCGAATATGGAGCCGAAATTTTGACCCGAGACAATGTTTCCCAATTGGTGGAGGACATCCCCTTTCTAACCAACAAAAAAGTGGATTATGCATTTTGAGTTTTTTACACTATTAGTATATTCTCCACGAGGTTCTTCTAAGAATGCAGAAAAATCCCGAAATTTGATGGGAGTTTGTAAAAATGGTGATACTATTTTTGCCAATAGAATTGCTCATAAAATACAAGAAATAAACAAGAATGATTATTTCTACAATTCAGCACTCATACCTACCCCTAGAAGTGCCCCTCTTGCAAAAGGGGCTATTTTACCAACAAGGGTATTGGCAGAATGTTTAGCTAATAATGGATTAGGAAATGTTGTTTACGAATGTATACAACGGATAGTCTCCATACCCAAATCAAGTAGTCAATATACCGCAGAAACGAGAAATTCGGTACAAACCCATTTAGAAAGTTTAAAGGTTGTATCAATGATGATTGCAGAACCTACTCTTATCATCATTGACGATGTATTGACGTTGGGACGCACCACAATGGCTTGTGCCATCAAACTCAAAGAAATTTATCCCGATAAAGAGATTAAAATATTTTGTCCTTTTAGAACAAGAGGATTTGAGGATAAAAACATTTTGATGGATGCTCGTTATGGCTCTATGACCTTATCTCCAAACGGTAGGGTGAATCTTCCTGATTAAATAAACTACAAATGACTGAATTTTTTTTTACACAAACTCCTCAATATCAAAATCTCCATTTGACTGAGGAGTTTGTGGCAGTACGGCATCTAACAGCTGAGCTACTTTTATAGAAGCCTCGGGCAAGGCTTTTTCAATTTCTTCCAATAGATTGGTCCCCACAACTTTTTGTGCTAGTTCTCTATTTTCAGTTGTAACAGAAGAGTTTTGACTTAGAAAATCGGCTACTTTTTCCAAATCCTCAAAAGACAAACCCGTAGCAAAATCACTATCTTCATTAGGAGTTCGCATCGCTCGTAAATCCTCTTCTTCATCTTCAAAATCAGGTAAGTAATTTTCATTTTCCTGTTCAAATTCGGCTAAAATTGCCTGTTTTTCAGCCTCTGTTAGTGGATTTTCTTGCTTTGGAGGTGAAAATTTACTTTTTCCCATTACAGAAATACTTGATTCGGGTTTTTGAGTGAAAATTTTGGACTCTGAAAGTGATTTGAAATGCTTTTTTCGTTCGATTTTCAATGAAAATTTTTCCGATAACAACAGAAAAATAATCAGTATCAGCAGTATGATGATGAGTTTTTCCATAACTAAAAAATAGGTTTGTATTTTTCTTCAAAAGATTGGGTAATTTCTTGCTTATATTGCTCAAAATGAGCTTTTAAAACATTATCCAAATAGGTATAAATACTGATTTTGTCTTCACCGATAACTTGAACGATTCGAGCAATACGCTGATGATATTCCGAGCGGATATATACCGACTTTCCGTCCCTTGCCGATGTATCGCCTTGCTGAAAAAATAGGGTTTCATACGAAAGACTATCGGATTTTACTTTTCGAGACGATTCTTTTTTGGGTGCAGATTTTTCATTTGTCGTTTGAAGATTTTTCTCTTGCGTTTTTGAAAAAGTATCCACATCCGCAGAAGTTCCTGCCATTAGTTCCATTAGCTCGTTTTCATTGATAATGGCGTTTTTATTTTTCATAATA
This sequence comes from Capnocytophaga sp., assembly GCA_030523915.1. Lineage (GTDB taxonomy): Bacteria > Bacteroidota > Bacteroidia > Flavobacteriales > Flavobacteriaceae > Capnocytophaga. The sequence goes on from JAUNHN010000079.1 coordinate 10,390, forward strand.
AAGAGTGTTTTTATTGTAAATTACTGATTTATAGAGCAACGATTTGAATGAATTCCGTTATAAAATCGTCCAAATGACAACCCTTCATCAATCGTTCATCGGCAGGTAATAAAGTAGAACGAAACACGAGTTTTTGAAGGTCTGTGCCGTCTTTACGGAAACGCTTACTATCGGAAATATAAGCGTTCATCAGTGGTAAATTCAAATCGGCAATTACTTTTTCGTAGATTTTATACAAAGGCGATTTTTCCCTACCATCAACCTGATTCCAAAACAGATGTACGCTTTTAATGGCACTTTGGGTATTTTTGGCGATAATATTGGAGAGGACTTCGGTA
>JAUNHN010000079.1:10737-11170 GCA_030523915.1 Capnocytophaga sp.
ACCACTCTATCGGCGGTAATGGGCGAAAAAATATGGTGCATCTGTGAAAGCACGGTAAGCACTCCTGCGGTATTGACCGTGCCTGGCATATCAAACAATATCACATCTATCTGAAAAGAACTTTCAGCAAGAAAAGATTGTGCCTTTTCAATGGCTTCATTGGGTTTGCAAGTAATAATCGGATAGGCTTTTTTGTTGATTTGGCTAAATTGCTTGTGAGCAGTACGTTTGAAATACTCGTTTTGCATCACTATTTTGAGGTCTTGCTCTCGCATACGACTTAGGCTGTACTGCGGATAATCACAATCCATCACAAGGACATTGTATCCCATTCGATAATGTAATAAACTAGCGATTAAGGTCGTAAAAGTTGTTTTTCCGACTCCTCCTTTTTGGGTGGAAAAACTAACAAATTTCGTGTTCTTGGTTTCCA
>JAUNHN010000080.1 GCA_030523915.1 Capnocytophaga sp.
TATCACAGACAAAACTAATGAATTAGGAGAAGTCTTTGAAAAAGAATATTTATTCAAAAAAATAGCAAGTTAGATTACTTAGTTAATTGAGAATTAAAAACAAAAAATAAATAATTAAAAAATAAAGATTTATGTCAACATTAAAAATTGGAATCAATGGATTTGGGCGTATTGGTCGCCTTGTGTTCAGAGCGGTTTATGAAAGACCTAATGTAGAAATCGTAGGAATCAACGACTTACAAGATGTAGATTACATCGCTTACCTTTTGAAATATGATTCAGTTCACGGAACTTTCAAAGGAAATGTAGAAGTGAAAGACGGAAACTTAGTGGTTGATGGAAAAGTAGTTCGTATTACCGCTGAAAAAGACCCAGCAAACTTAAAATGGGACGCTATCGGAGCTACAATCGTGGCTGAATGTACAGGTATTTTCACTACATTGGAAAAAGCACAAGCTCACATCACCGCAGGAGCGAAAAAAGTAGTTATTTCAGCTCCGTCTGCCGATGCTCCGATGTTCGTAATGGGAGTAAATCACAAATCCGTAAAACCAACAGATACTATCGTTTCAAACGCTTCTTGTACAACCAACTGTTTAGCTCCGATTGCTAAGGTATTGAATGACAACTTCGGAATTGAAGAAGCTCTTATGACAACAGTTCACGCAACAACTGCTACACAATTAACCGTTGATGGACCTTCTAAAAAAGATTGGAGAGGCGGTCGTTCGGCACTTATCAACATCATTCCTTCTTCAACAGGAGCTGCCAAAGCGGTAGGAAAAGTTATTCCTGAACTAAACGGAAAATTGACTGGTATGGCATTCCGCGTACCGACAGCCGATGTTTCGGTAGTAGATTTAACCGTGCGTACTAAAAAAGCAACTTCTTTGGCTGAAATCAACGCTGCGATGAAAAAAGCATCAGAAGGTGAGTTAAAAGGAATTTTAGGATATACAAACGAACTTGTTGTATCTCAAGACTTTGTAGGTTGTACAAAAACATCTATTTACGACGAACAAGCGGGAATCGCATTGAGCGACACTTTCTTTAAAGTGGTTTCTTGGTACGATAACGAGGCAGGATATTCTAACAAATTGGTAGATTTGGCAGAGCATATTGCTAAAATATAATGATAAATGATAAGGCTGTTTGAAAATCCAGACAGCCTTGTTTTTTCCTGAATAAGTTTCGTTTTATTGTGTTTTTATTTCGATTATAGGAATTGTTTTTTCGGAAAATGAAAACATCAAAACTTGATTTTTTCAGAGATTAAAAAATGTTTAATTTAATTAACGATTAAAAAAATATGATATTAATTATTGATAGTGGTGCTACAAAGGCAGATTGGACAGCCTTAAATCGCCGAGGAGAAAAAGTATTTTTTACTCAAACATTAGGGTTAAATCCTGAAGTGATTGATGAGAAGGATTTTATGGAGCGTTTGTCTACTAACAAAGAGCTTAAAGGAAATAGCAATGCGGTTTCGGAAGTGTACTTTTATGGAGCAGGTTGCGGAACTGATAGAATGGCAACTTTCGTAAAACATCTTTTGGAATCGTTCTTTAATAATGCCAAAGTAGAGGTAAAAGAAGACACATTTGCAGCAGTTTACGCTACAACTCGCCCAGAGGATAAGGCTATCGTTTGTATTTTAGGAACAGGAGCTAATTGTTCTTATTGGAATGGAGAAAAATTAGTACAAGCTGTTGATTCTCTGGGGTATATCATTATGGATGAATCCAGCGGGAATTTCTATGGAAAGCGTTTGATAGTAGATTATTTCTTCAAAAAAATGCCGAAAGAATTGGCTGAGAAATTTGAATCACAATATGAATTAAATTCAGATATTATCAAAAATCACTTGTATAAATTACCAAATCCAAATAGTTATTTGGCTACTTTTGCAAGATTTATTGTTGAAAACAAAGAGCATAAATATTGCCGTGAAATACTCGAAGAGGGAATGCAACTATTTGTAGACCACTGGATTATGCAATATGAAGCACGTTATGATGTGTCAATCAACTTTGTAGGAAGTATAGCATATTACTTGCAAGATATTCTAAAAGAGGTTCTTGCGAAAAATAACTTGAAAATAGGAGTTGTTTTAAGAAAACCAATTGATGGATTGGTAGAGTTTCACGTTAATAAAAAGAAATAAATTTTAAAAATAAATTAGTATTTTGAAATGTTCAAAATTATCTAATTTACAAAATTTCGCATAAAAAATAAGGAATTATATTGATTTATATTCCTTATTTTTTATTTTTGCAACGCAATGGATTTGAAAATATTATATATGCCTTACGGAATATGCCATTTGAGTATTGTTCCTATTCGTTTGGAGCCTTTTGCTTATGCCGAACAAACTTCCCAATTACTTTTTGGAGAATTATTACAAGTGATTGACAAACAGCAAGATTGGAGTTATATTCGTATGATTTTTGATGGAATGGAAGGTTGGGTTTTGAATAGCCAATTCAAGGAAATAACAGATAAAGATTTCCGAAAAGCCCTCAGAAAAAAAGATAAATATGCTCACAAATTGGTTACAAAATTACGATTGAAAACAGCTGAAAACCTATTTTTGCTCATACCCAAAGGAGCTACTTTTTCATACAATAACTTGCTAAATACTTCGCAATCAATGCAAAAAAATCCCAATACAGGAATAGTTTCCACAGCTTTGGAATACTTGAATGTTCCTTATTTGGCAGGAGGAAAAACGCCTTTCGGGATAGATGCTTCGGCTTTGGTACAAATGGTATATAAGTTAAACGGAATCAATCTGTTGCGTACTTGTGAAAAACTCTCAAAGCAAGGCAAATTGGTAGACTTTATAGAAGAAAGTTTACCTGGTGATTTAGCTTTTTTTGATAATGAAGAAGGGCAAATTATCCATGTGGGAATTTTGTTGGGTGACAATAAAATTATCCATTCGTATGGTAAGGTTCGCATTGATAGGTTAGACCATATTGGGATTTTTAATGATGAAATTCGGAATTATACCCATAAACTTCGTCTGATGCGAAGAATAATTGAAGAGAAAAATTAAAAAAATGATACAAATTTATCACAATCCCAGATGTTCTAAATCACGTTGTGCATTGGACGTATTAAAATCGGCTGAAATTCAGTATGAAATAGTAGATTATATGAAAAATACTATTACAAAAACAGAACTTACAACAATTATCAACAAACTAAAAATAAAACCTATTGATTTAGTTCGAGTAAAAGAAAGTATTTGGAAAGAGAAATTTGGTAACAAATCATTAACAGATGATGAAATTATAGAGGCAATGCTTCAATTTCCACAACTGATTGAAAGACCAATAGTTATAGATGGAGAAAAAGCTATTGTTGGTAGACCAGTAGAAAAAGTAATTGAATTTTTGCGATAGTTTGGTGAGAAATTTTTAAAATTTTACTTTTTTTTATATGTTTGCAAAATAATTAAAATTGATATGATATGAAGAAAAAATTATTATTGGCTGTTGCAATAGCTTTTGGAGCGACAGCAACATACGGACAGGCTTATATCTCATTGAGTGGAGGTTATGGATTTGGAACTAACCAAAAAGTGTTAGGAAGAGAAGTATCTATGATGGGAGATATATCGGAATTAAAAGGTAGCTATGGGGCTGGTTTTCAGTCGCAGCTTCGTGGTGGATATTTTTTCACAAAACGCTGGGGAGCAGAGCTATCGGTAGGATATTTGCACGGGGAAGAGGTGCAAGTTAATAAAACGCCACTTATGGATATGAAAGCACGAGGGCGAGCTTATGGGGCTTCACTTTCGGTAGTGTTCAATATTACAGATAATATTTATGTACGAGCTGGTGGAGTAACTAAAATAGGCGGAAGAACAGAAAATATTACTAACTTAGATGATTCTGGTATAATTGCAGGAGGATATATTTTAAAAGCTAATTTCCAAACAAATTTTCACGGGAAAATTCCTTTCGGTTTTATCGGAGGTTTGGGGTATAAATTCAAAGTTGCAGAGAAAGTATCTCTGTTTATTGAAGGAGAGTACTTGGCGATTAATGTAAGTAGAAAAACATCAAAATTAGGTGATTTTTCAGCTACTTGGGGAGGAAATAACCTGACTCTTGAACAATTTAAGGCTATGGCTGGAAGTGATTTCCAAGCACTTCTTCCTCTACTTGAGCAAGAATACGATTGGTCGAGCCAAAATCCTCCTGCCGCTCCGTACTCATCAATAGGAGTTCATTTGGGATTAACTTATACATTTTAGTAAAAGAAAAAAATAAAAATAATACCCTCAAAATAGTATTTAACTTTTTGAGGGTATTTTTATATAAAACCGAGATTATCAAAGGTTTATCGTTAAGTAACTTATGTGGAAAAATATTTTTTAGGTGTATTTAATCAAAAAAAATAAATATTTGATGCAAGATTTTAAAATATTAGGATTTACTATAGTAAATTAACATTAAAACGAATAGCGATGAACAAGTTTAAATTATCAATGTACGTGTTGGGGCTTTTGTCGTTAGTACTTATATTACAATCTTGCCTCAAAGATGATAACTCTTATGAGTTGGTACGACCTACAGCATTAGTAACTGTCCGACCACAATCTGACGGAACTTTTTTACTTCAGCTAAATGATTCGGTAGTATTACGTCCTACCAATATGCAAACATCTCCTTTCGGGACAAAGCAAGTACGAGCATTAGTAAATTATACACCTAATAATGCAGAAATGGCTTATGTAAATAGCCAAGTACAAATAAATTGGATAGATAGTATCAGAACCAAACAACCTGTACCTACGCAAGGAACTAATAACGATTCTATATACGGAAAAGATGCTCTTGAAATAGTAAACGATTGGGTAACAGTAGCTGAAGATGGGTATTTGACATTTCGAATTCGTACTGAATGGGGAAGAATAAATACAAAACATATCCTTAATTTGCTCACAGGCGTTAACCCTGATAATCCTTATGAATTTGAATTACGCCACGATGCGAAAGGAGATGTAGGCGGGAATATGGGTGATGCTTTAATTGCATTCAATATCAATGATTTACCTCGCCACGATACGATAACAAAAGCTAAGATAAAGGTAAACTGGAAGTCTTTTAGTGGTAATAAATCTGCTGAGTTCAATTTACAATTTCACCCTAAATAGTACATCATAATTTTTTAAAAAGAAATATTATTTATTAAATGATTCTTACTTATTATTTTTTACAAATCTCAAAGGGGTAAAAATCACACAAATGCATAATCCAAAAAAATTCCCTTTTGAAAAATGAAGTGGGCTTATTTTACTGAAGTCCACTTCATTATAATTCTTTAAAGAAATCTTTTAAAACAATAATGGTAAAAAACGAGAACGACCACGAATATACGCTGTTACGCCTCGTTCAAAAAGGAGATAAACAGGCTATGAAAGAGGTATATGATTCCTATATCAGATACCTTACGGCTGTATGTTCTCGTTATATTAATGATTATGAAGATGTTAAAGATGTATTACAAGATAGTTTTTTGAAAATATTTTCGGCAATAGGTTCATTTGAATATCAAGGGAAAGGTTCATTAAAGGGCTGGATGACGAAGATTGTCGTGAATGAAACATTGAAATTTATAAAACGAAATGGTCAAATTTTATTTGTAGAACTCAAACAAGAGAAAATGAATATTATTGATGAAGAACCCAATACAGAAGGCATTCCGTCTTCTGTTATATATCAGATGATTAGAGAACTTCCAGATGGTTATCGGACTATTTTTAACCTTTATGTTATTGAACAAAAAAGTCATAAAGAAATAGCAGAACTGCTTAATATTAAGGAAAATACCTCTGCCTCTCAATTACATAGAGCCAAAGCTTTATTGGCGGATAAAATTAAACAATATCGAATATTTAATTCCGTATCGTTATGAAAGAAGAATGGCTAAAAGACATACATAATAAAATGACTGACTATGAGTTAGATGAGCCAGATAATTTATGGGAGCAAATTCAACACAAAATGTCAGAAGAAAAAAAGGAACACAATAGAGCAATTGTTCTACTATGGACAAAACGCTTTGTTGCTGTGGCTGCAATAGCGATTCTTTTTTTCTCAATTAGTCATTATTTGAATAAGGGAGAAGTTTCATCTGCTATAATTGCGATTGATGTTCAGCCTGAAAAATTTCCTAATAAAGAAGACCAAATTATTATTAATCGTAATTCTTCGGCTTCTCCCTTTATCAATAAAAAAGATTCTCTCGGTGAGAAAAATACAAATCAAAATACGTTAGAAAAAATAGTTTCGACAGAAAAAAAATCACCTATTGATAAACAAAAAAAATCCCCAAATGAATTAAATAAAAATACCTTAAAAGTTACTACAATAAATAAAAATGTTCAGGCGATAGATATTAAAACGAATGATTTTTTAGCAAAAAATCGTGGAAATAAATTTCAATTACCTGTAAATGAGAATGTATTTGCAGAGGAAATAGCATATACACCAATTGAAGAAAACTCCTCAAAGCGTATATCTTTTGGTGTATTTACCTCAGGAGGAAAAGGGAGTTCTCTAATTAGTAAATCAGTTGATAATGAGGTGATTCCAAGTATAGGTCTTGAAGAATCAACTTGGAAAGATAGCGGATTATTAGGTACACTTGCTTTTAATCACGGTCGCGAAACCGAAACCGAAATTAAACATCGTTTACCAATTAGAATGGGAGTATTGTTTAATTATGAAATTACAAAACGTATTGGAATAGAAAGCGGTATCACATATACCTATCTTACATCTGATGTAAGGGAAGGTAGTGAAAACTATTATTTTACGAGTCAGCAAAAGTTACATTATATAGGCATTCCGTTTAATTTAAGATATAAAGTTTTTGCTTTAAGGAAATTAGAAATGTATTCTTCGATAGGAATTCTTTCTGAAAAAAATATTTCAGGAGATTTTACAAAAGTATATTTCATTGATAATCAAATAACTCAGACAGAAAATGAAAAGATTAAAATAAATACGTGGCAATGGTCTGCAACTGCATCATTCGGATTACAATATAATTTTTCTTCATTTTTTGGAATTTATGCCGACCCTGGTGTGAGTTATTATTTTAAAAATAATACTCCAATCGAAACATTTTATACAGACCAGCCTTTTAATTTCAATATTAATTTTGGTGTTAGATTTACTTTCGGAAAATAATTTTTCAAATTTTGATAGAAACTTTTTTTAAATCTTCTTTTTATAGCAGTTTCTAAGAATTATTTTTGGTTTTTATGGGCGATAATGTATCTTTGTGGTTTAATAGAAAAACGTATGAAGATAGCATTGTTAGGATATGGAAAAATGGGTAAAACCATTGAAAAAATAGCCTTGGAAAGAGGACACGAAATAGTTTTAAAAATAGATAATGCCGATACAGTTTACGACATCACTATTGCTGATGTGGCGATTGAGTTTAGTATGCCCGATAGTGCGTTTAATAACATCAGTAATTGTATTAAACATCAAGTACCTGTGGTAGCGGGAACTACGGGTTGGCTTAAAGATTATGATAAAGTGAAGAGTCTTTGTATTGAAAATCAGTCATCTTTTCTCTATGCTTCGAATTTCAGCGTAGGCGTAAATGTATTTTTTGCATTGAATAAAACTCTTGCCAAATTGATGGCTCCACATAAGGAATATGCTGTTTCGATTGAAGAAATTCACCATACACAAAAATTAGATGCCCCAAGTGGTACAGCGATTACTTTAGCAGAAGGCATTATCGCCAATTCCCACAAAACAGACTGGAAATTAGGCACGGCTGGTACAACCGAAATACCTATTGAAGCTAAACGTATCGAAAACGTACCTGGCACACATACAATAACTTATGAAAGTCAAGTAGATACGATTGAAATAAAACATACGGCTCACAATCGTAATGGATTTGCTCTCGGGGCTGTACTTGCTGCCGAATGGATTATAGATAAAAAAGGAGTTTTTTCAATGAGCGATGTTTTGGGAATATAACCTAATTTTCTCCAAGCTCACAAATTCAGTTTTATAAACTATCTAAAAAGGAATAAAAAATTGTACCACAAAAATTAAACAACTCAAATGGATTGTAAAATCATATTTTCGGACGTTGATGGAACGTTGCTAAATGGAGAAAGAACGATTGCAGAATCAACTATTTACGAAGTAAATCGGTTGAAAGATTCTGTACCTTTTATATTGGTTTCTTCACGAATGCCTCGACAAATGCGTTATTTGCAGAACCTTTTGAAAACAACTGATTATCCGATGATTGCCTATAACGGAGCGTTAGTGTTATGCGATGGCAAAGTGCTTCATTCCACGGAGATTGATGTGTTATTGGTAGAAAAAATCATTCAATTAAACGAACAAAAATTTGATGGTAAAATACATATCAGCTTGTATCATAATGATTTATGGTATGTCCCAGCATACGATTTTTGGGCTCAACGTGAAGAAAATAATACTAAAACAACTCCCGAAGTACGTTCTAATACCGAAGTCATAGCCGAATGGAAAAATCAAAATATAGGAGCTCACAAAATTATGCTAATGGGCGATGCTACTTTGGTTGAAGAAATGTTTACTATTTTGAATCAAAATTTTGCAGAAACCTTACATATTTATCGTGCTAAAGATACTTATATAGAGGTAGCAAGTCTAAAAGTGTCAAAACTTACAGGAATTCAAGTACTTTTAGACCATAAATATCCTTACACATTAGCTGAATCAATGGCTTTTGGGGATAATTATAATGATTTGGAGATGCTTCAAGGTGTAAAATACGGAATTGCGATGGGAAATGCTCGTGAGGAGGTCAAAAAAATAGCTTATGGAGTTACATTTCATCATAAAGAAGACGGAGTGGCAAAATATTTAGCATCTTTTTTTCATAATTGAATGTAACTATTTTCAACTATAAACCCTAAATGATATGTCTGTTCGATTTGTAGTTATTCGAGAAAATATAAAGATTGCTTTTGAGTCTATCAAAGGTCAGTTGTTGCGTACAATTTTAACTGTGCTTATAATTGCTATTGGAATTACGGCATTGGTGGGAATTTTGAGTGTTATTACAGCACTTCGCAATACTTTGGAAGGTAATTTTTCGGAAATGGGAGCCAACACTTTTACCATTACACGTTATGAATATACGCAACGAACTCAAGGAAGTGGCACGAAGGAAAAAATAAATCCACCGATAAGTTATCAAAATGCGGTAATGTTTAAAAATGAATTGGAAAGCCCACTTGCACAAACGAGTATTTCCTTATTATCAGCATCTTCGGCAGAAGTAAAATATGAAAATCACAAAACAGACCCTTCAACCAGCGTCATTGGAGTAGACGAACACTATATCCAAAATTCAGGTTTAGAAATTGAAAACGGTCGGGATTTCAATGAGTTAGATATTGAAAATTCTGTGGCAGTTTGTATCATCGGTTCGGATTTTACTAAAACATTGTTGAAAGATGTTAATCCTATTGGAAAAGTAATTTCCATCAGAGGGCATAAGTTTACAATCATTGGAGTACTTAAAACCAAAGGTTCTACGTTCGGAAATAATGAAGATGTACGGGTGTTTATTCCGTTAGGGATAGCTCGGTCGGCATTTGCAGTAGAGGATTCTAACTTTGAAATTAAGGTTAGGGTTGCGGACAAAGATAAGTTAGAAGGCGTAATGGATGATGCACTTGTTGTAATGCGTAACATTCGAGGACTCAGACCTTTGGATGAAAAAAATTTCGGAGTGGAACGCAGTGATGATTTATTACATCGTATTGAAAGTATGACACAAGGTATTGGTATTGCAGGATTTGTAATTGGATTAATTACTATTTTGGGTTCGTCTATTGCTTTGCTGAATATTATGCTTGTTTCGGTTACGGAACGCACTAAAGAAATCGGGATTCGCAAAGCTTTAGGAGCTCATCGTAAGGCAATTACGATGCAATTTTTCACAGAAACGATTATCATTGCTCAGCTTGGAGCGATTACTGGTATTGTGTTAGGAATTAGCTTAGGATATTTGATTTCTAAGATGGCAGATTTTGAATTTACGATACCGTGGGCTGTTATTTTTGTGGCAATTCTGATTGCTTTTGTGGTTGCTATTATTTCGGGATTGTATCCAGCGGTTAAAGCCTCAAAATTAGACCCTGTTGAAGCACTTCGTTATGAATAAAAATCTTTTAATTTTTGATGGAGATTGCCTTTTTTGCAATTGGATTGCGTACTATTTGGCAAAGGCTGATAAGCGAGATTGTTTTAAATTTGTAGCAAGTACTTCAAAGATAGGCAAATATATCATCAAAGAAAATCATCTCGAAAATTTTGTAAATCAGACGGTTATTGTCAAAGTAAACGAAGTGTTTTATGTAAAATCTGACGCAGTTTATCAATTTCTGAAAGAAAGTGATACATATCCGCTACTTCGTTTTTTGATTTGGATAACTCCTTCTTTTATAGCAAATTTTGTATACGATTCTATTGCAAAGTATCGCAAGAAACTCATCAAAAAAGAATGTCCGATATTACCTATAGAATTCCGAAGAAAGTTTTTGTAGTTTTTTCTCAAAAAAAAAAAACGCCTAATCCACAGGACTAAGCGTATTTTTTAGTTTTTTCATTCATTTGGCAAACGGTCGTAGGCACAACAATGATGCAAATTTTTGTATGCTTTGTCATCAGCTCGTTCCTTATCGGTATCGTGTCCGATTTTGGCAATAGCTTTCTGAACGTCATTGGCTGAGCATTTACGCTCATCAATAACCACTTGCATATTTCCGCTTTCTACATTCCAGTTGGCACTTTTTACGCCTTTTACAGAATATGCTGCTTTTTCGATGCGTTTTTTACACATTTCACAGTTACCTGCCACAGCAAATTCTACTTTTTTGTTTTTGTTCGGTTGCTGTTTTTCTTGTGCTGTGGATATTCCAAACGAATATAAAGCAACCATTAAAATAAAAATGTTTTTCATATTATTCATTATTAAAATATTAAAAGATTTATTATTTAAAAATTTGTTTATTTAGTTCTCCCGTAGAGACGCCATGCTTTGGGTCTATTTTAATAACACTACTTGACTTTTCAAAAAACAGAGTCTC
>JAUNHN010000081.1 GCA_030523915.1 Capnocytophaga sp.
TTTAGCTCGGATAACCTACCTTTTAGCTCCGATGTTTTAGCTAAAAGCATAAATGTTGGAGCTTTTAATGAAAAAAATGTAGGTTTAGAGCAGAAAATCAAAGCTAAAAGCCTCTTTTTTCAATATAAAATCTTCGTAGTCTTTTATAAAGCCAATAAATGTCGCTTTTTCTATCGCTTTATTCCAAGAATTTCTTCAATTTTTAAGAGCGTTTCTTGCTCAAAGGTGTTTGACTCTTTCTCGGAGAGGTAATAACTTATCTTTTGTAGGGGTTTGTAACGGTTGTTTTTGTTTGCAAGGCTGTAATACAGCCCATTATAGTTATGTTTGATAACTAAAACTGTGGCTTCGGCAAAAGAAAGTAGGCGTACCTTGAAAATAGCACCGTATTTGCGGTAAATAACTTTGTTCTGCCTATCAAAAACTACCTGAATGGGGTATAAAACGACCAAAAAGTACCCTATATACACCACAAAAAAGCCTAAAATAACCATCGCTGTCCAATTCCATTCGATATTGTCATTAAAATATACAAAAACCAAGAAAAGAACCACAACAGCCAGTAATGTAACGAGATTGCTTTTCAATCCCTTTTGGAAAGGTCTTATAATAAGTAAGTTAGGTGTGTTTTTCATCATATAAAGCAAGATTAATCACCCGTTTTTGCCCTCTCCATTGGAGAGGGTGGGGGTGAAGGTTCGGGATAAGAAGGATTAATTAAGATTCATTTGGTTGATAATCTGCTGGGTTTCGTCGATGAGCTGTTGAGCCCATTTGTCGGAAAAAGTAAACGCTGTAACACGTATCTGAGCCATTTTTTCCTTGCCGTGAGCATTGGTAAAATAGGCGTGAACGGCGGTACTTGTAGGGATAAGGGCGTAGGTTACTTTATACACTTCAAACCCGACAAAACGATGGAAGTCATAATCAAACTGCTTTGAGAAAATAGTTCGGATAATGGTCAATTTTTTGGCGTGCGTATCGATAATTACTTGCTCTTTGCTCTTAGTGAAAGCCCCTAAGAAGAAAAGAGCAGTAAGCACGAGGCAAAAATAAAAACCAGCTTTGGAATTGGGTATATAGAACGCCAAACCGAGGAAAGCAATTCCCAAACCGATGAGTTTATAGATACTTGAAGTGTTTTTGATAAGGATATAACGATGTCCTTCTTTTGTCCAATATTTCATAATTGTATTTTTTTATAGAGTTACTGAGGTTTTCGTGAAAAGACTGCCATTAGAAACGGAATCGAATAGGCAGTCTTTCTAAAAGAGAAATTAAATAAAGCTGAATTTGTTTGTAAAATACGAACCTATAAGCGGTAAAGGCTTTTTCGTTTCGTTGGCAGCATTGATAATCCCGATAATCATCAAGATTAAAAAGATAAAACCTAACAAACCGATGATAAAAGCAATAGTAGGGCTTATTAACCCAATAATTCTATTGATACCACCAAAGGCAAAGGCGGTAAGGAAAAGCCCAAAGCCTTGTTTGAGGTGGAAACGGCTCATATCATCACGCTGGTCTTTGCCTCCAAAGAAAGCGATGAGCCACCCAATAATAGTACAATACGATAGGATAGAAATGGTTTTACTTGTCATGATAATTTTGTTTTTTGTTACTAAAATAGTTTTTTGTTTATGTTGGTGCAAAAGTATAATAGGGAGCTTATTGAAGCCAAAATTTTGGCGTTACAAAGTATCTACATACACGCCCTGAGGTATCTACATTCTATCTACATGTTTTTGTAAAATATTGATAATAAAACGATTGTAATTTTTGCTAAAAATTGTATTTCTGAACATGTATACAAAAAATCTACATCTTTTTCGTTTGTTTTGAGAAAAAAAACTATCTTTGGGCAATGTTGTGGTTCGCCTATTGCCAATTGTGGTATAAATTATACATGATATAGGTGTATTTGTGGGGCTAAAAGAAGTCGAAGCCTTTTGTTTTCATTAGATTTTGACTTCATTTGGTTTGAGAATCCAGAAAAAATCAGAAATACACAAGTATCAGTCTATTCAAGAGTAGCTGAAAGGCTTCGAACTTCGTTAAGAACCTTTTTACGATATACAAATAAGCGGAATCCGCCTTTTTTAATTAAAAAAATCAGAGAAATGAAAGAGATATACGGCTATTTTTGGTGCTTTTTATTTGTTTTTTCGGCTTTTGGGCAAGATTTTGACAAGTCGCTTTATGGAAAAATCAGGCGTAGTGAGGCTTTACAAAAAAGAAACGAACCTTTTGAAAAGGTCGAGCAGCTTTTTAATGAAGAAATTTCGGCTTACGAAGGGCAAAAGGCAGCTTTGGCGTATCTTCACGCGTATAAAAGTAGATTTTTCACCCTTAGAGATAGCCTTATTTTAGCAAAAAAGGAAGCCGATTTAAGTAGTGAATTGGCTTTGCAATCCAATAGCAATGAGGCGAAAGCAGCTGCCTATCTGGCTCAGGTGTACATCAACGCCGTAGTGGGTGAAGAAGAAGTCGTGGTAAAAAATGGCAAAGAAGGCTTGAATTACAGTGTATTAACCGATGATTTTTTCACGCGAGTTTTACTTAATTACAAACTTTACACCATTTATACCGAGCGGAACGAAGTCGCAAAGATGCGTTATTACATCAGCGAAGCCCTTAAATTAGCGGAAAAGTCAGGCGATTTCAATCTGATGGCAAACGTTTATAACGGCGTTTCGAGTACCTTCTTATCGGAATACGAAATGACTGAAAAACAATCGTTAGTGGATAGTAGTTGGGTGTACCTCAATAAGTCTTTTGACCTGTACCGAGTTCATTCCGAAGATATTGCCAATTCTACCATCTCGGTTACGTGTAATAACATTGCCAATCATTTTCTGTCCTATTCCCCTTTGGCTACTTCGGAGGCTAAGCAAAAGGCATTCGAGTATTTGGATATTGTGGAACACCTCCCCCCAGATGCTCTCGTACTGGCGAATATCAATGGCATAAAGAGTGTGTTTGCCCTTCGCGAAAACGACCTTAATCTTGCAAAATCATACCTTTGGAAGGCACAAACCGTATTGGAAAGCGACCCGAGTAAGAATTGGAGTACCAAAATTCAAGTACATCGCTCGCTGGCGGAAATTGCAAAGGTTCAAGGCGATTTCCAAACCGCAAACACGCATCTGCAAAAGATAAACGACTACCAAGAAGAGCTTTTCAGCGAAAATCAGCATTACAATACCCAGAAAATAGAGGTGCATTACGAGGTAGAAAAGAAAAATCAGCAATTGGCTTTTCTGGAAAAAGAAGTCCAAATGCGAAAGGAGCAGAATTATTTGTACATTGGGCTGGCTATAATCTCGGTTATCGGACTGATTTTCTTGTTTGTTTCATATCATTTCAGGTTGCGTTATTCTTTGGAAAAGGAGAAGAAAGCCCAATTAGAGAAGAACGAAGCTCAGATGCAAATCCGTTTAGAACAAGAGGAAAAACAACGCCTTAAAGCAGAGCAAGAGCTACTGGAAATACAGCGACAGAAACTTCAGCGTGCAGCAATGGCAACAGCCCTACAAGTACAGCACAAAAACGAGGTGTTGCAAGAAATCAAAGAGAAGATAAGCCAAGGAAATACGCAGAATATCCAGCGAATAATCAAAGAAGAATCACGTATAGACTCCGATTTTGAAGAGCTAAAAAGCCAAATTCAGGCATTACACCCGAGGTTTTTCCAACAACTACGCGAGCTTGCGGTTCAGAAACTCTCGGATTTGGATTTGAAGTACTGTGCTTATATCTACTTGAAAATGAACACTCGCCAGATAGCCCAGCAGTTCAATGTAGAGGTATCAAGCGTACGTATGTTCAAGTATAGGCTGAAACAAAAGTTTGCCCTCGAAAAGGAAACGAGTTTAGAAGCCTTCCTACACGGAATGAAATAGGAAAAAGGCACGAACCATTTAAGTTTGTGCCTTTTTGTAAAAATATTACAGCGTATTATTGGGTTTATTTCCTATAAAGTTGAAGCTATTATCTAAGTGTATTGTGCTTAAAACAAAAGTGTTACACCTGCCAGAAAGTTTCTCTCTGCTTGTGGGTAGTATCCTGCTCCTTCGATGGTTTTGATAACACCCGCTGTACTCCAAGTGTCATCGTAGGTGTAATAATATCCGTTGGAAATGTATTTTTCATCGAGGATATTGTTTACAAGTAGGCTAAATGTTACTGATTTTGCCCATTTTTTCATCGGAATTTGATAATTTATGCTCAAATCGTTCACAAAATAGCCGTCTAATTTTGAAATACTGGCTTCGGTGTTGCTCATAAATTGCTCACCTACGTACTTGCTAAGTACACTTAATTGCAATCCTTCCACAGGGCTGAATGTCAATCCGTTACCAGCTATGATTTTAGGCGAAAAAGAGATGTCTGTATTTCCTAAACTCACTAATTTTCCATCGAAATTGGTGTAAAAATCTACGTTTTTGTTTTGGCTAAGCGTAATTGACGGCTGAATTTGCCATTTACCGAACTTCATCACGGCATCAGCTTCTACCCCAAATCGATAGCTTTTTCCGCTATTTTTCCGTATAGGAGAGCCAACATCATCTACCGCTCCTGTAAGTACCAATTGGTCTTGGTATTGCATATAATATCCGTTGATATTCACTGCAATACGCTCCGATTTGAATCGCCAACCTCCTTCAAAATCATTGAGTTTTTCAGGTCGAGGGCTGCCATTTTCGTAGTCCGTACGATTCGGTTCGCGTTGGGCTTTTGCATACGACACATAAAGTTGATTTTGAGTGTCTAACGAGTAAGTAACTCCTGCCTTTGGGTTGAAAAAGTTAAACGAATCGTTCACCAAACCAGTATCGTTGCTATTAGCTTTATAGTTTACGTTTCGCAGCTGTAAATCGGCAAAGAAAATCCAATTCCCTAAGGTGTACGTAACCTTAGCAAAATTGTTCACATCGGTTTTAACAGCGTCATCACGGTAGTATTCTTGTTTGAAACCGTACTTAGCAGGTTGTCTAACCCATAGTACCTCGCCGAAATGGTTTCCTACATAGCGGTTGGCACTGCTTCCGAAAACGAAATCAATATTTTCAGCCTTGTAATTCAATGAAAATACGGCTCCGTAGAAGTCATTATCCAGATATTTTCTTCGTATTAAATCTGACTCTGAGGTAGTTACTCCGTTTACGGTAAGTCCTTCGATATTGTAATCTGCTAAATCTTGCCCTCTTTTATAATTTTCATAATAACCGAAGCCTTTGGTGTAATGCAAGGCAAAATTAGTACTCCAAGCCGAGTTCCAACGCTGATTCCAGTGCAGTTGAGCGTGGTCTTGCTTGTAATTATCGGTTTCGTTGTCGTAAAAAGCGGTATTTCCGTTGTCGTCTGTATATTTTCCTGACGGATTGTAACGGCGACCGTATTTTTTAAGGTCTTCTGTCTCTACGCCATTCCACGCTTGGTAGGTTTTTTCATTTCCACCGAAAACCAAACCTTTGATGAGCGTGCCTCCGTCTACAAAAGCTCCTTGCAAAAAATAAGAATTGAGCTTGGACGAAGCTCGGTCGATATATCCGTCAGAATATAATTTCGACAAACGCCCCGAAAATTCAAACGAATTGTTCATCAATCCTGTGGAGAATTTCGCTGTGTGCTTTTGGGTATTGTAACTTCCGTAAGAAGTTGATAATAAAGCATTTGATTCGTATGAAAACGCATCGGTGAGCATATTCAAACTCGCCCCAAAGGCTCCCGAACCGTTCGTAGAAGTCCCGACCCCGCGTTGTAACTGAATGTTTTCTACACTCGACACAAAGTCAGGCATATTCACCCAAAACGTGCCGTGCGATTCCGAGTCGTTATACGGAATGCCGTTAATGGTTACGTTCACTCGTGTAGCGTCGCTTCCTCGCACTCGGATGCCTGTGTACCCAACGCCATTTCCTGCATCGCTGGTAGTAACCACCGAAGGCATAAAATTAAGCAAAATCGGGATGTCTTGCCCTAAATTTCGTTTTGCTAAGTCCTTTTTGTTGATGGAAGAAAAGGCGACAGGCGTTTTTCTGTCAGCCCGAACCGCAGAAACCAAAACTTCATCTAATTTAATGGCTTCCTGAGTGATAGAATCTTTTTCGGATTCCGTTTTTTGAGCAATAGCCGAAGATGTCAGGCAAATAGCTCCCATAAAAATTATTTTTTTCATCAGTAAAATGAATTTTACAAAATAAAAGAGGTAATTATTTTATGGAATTAATAAAAAAAGCTCATTTTTGCTACCCAAAAGCAAAAACAAGCCCGCTAAAAAATGTTAGTCGACTTCTTTTCCTTTGGCTGCATTACCAGCCCAAGTTCTATGGGTATAATCTCAGCCACAAAAAATGTAGCACCCCTTTGAGACGGCGGCAAAAGTATAAAGAAAAGTTAATATATGCAAATAAAAGGTTTTTTTTTCTTTGTTTTATTAAAAATTTAGGAAGTAAATTATTCTAAATGTCTCAATACGAAATTCTTCGTATCTTTGCCCAAAATTCAACTTAAAAACGATGTCGCTTTCACTGAAAGATTTTTGCCAACAACTGACCCATTTCACCGAAGACGAATTGGCGTTGGTTGATACTTTTTTTGAAGAAAAGGAAGTCAAAAAGCGTGGTTTTTTGGTGGAAGAAGGCTCGGTGTGCCATTGGGTGGCGTACATTTTTGAAGGGGCGTTTCGGTATTTTTTTATCAAGGAAGGCAACGAAAAAACGACCGACCTCGCCTTTGAAACGATGTGGATTACCGATTTTCGCAGTTTTGTAAGTGGCGAAAAAGGGCTGATGAACATTCAAGCGATGGAAAACAGCAAAGTGTTGATTATCAGTAAAGAAAATTTGGAAAAACTCTACCAACTTTGCCCTAAATACGCTTTTGTAGGCTACAAAATTATGGAAATGGTGGCACAAAAATCTTTTGAAATGAGCCTTTCGCTCGCCAGTGAAAAACCCGAAGAACGATTTTTAAGCCTTTTGAAGCGTTATCCGTCTATTTTTCAGCGGATTCCACAGCGGTATATTGCCAATTATATTGGTATTGCCCCCGAAAGCCTTAGCCGACTCAGAAGACGGATTTTGGAGAAAGAAGCGAGGTGAATAGAGAGTTAGCATTTTAACAACTCGCCCGTGTAGCTCACACAAAACCTTAACCATCGTCTATTTGGTCTTTGATATATTATTTTAAGACAGATAATCCTTGTTTTTTCGTATCTTCCTTAAATACAATCCGATAATTAAATAAATAGAAAGAGGAATAACGCCAAAAGTAGGCGAAACGAGCAAGGTTTTATCAGGAGGAATAACGGCAAATCCGTCCGAAATCAACGGATTGAGAGCGTCTTCCATAGTGTGCATCAAAATCACTACCCATAATGACCGCGAAAGGAAAAATACTTCGGTGTACATAATCGTCCAAATGCCTATCACTAAAAATGTGTAGAGAAAGAACCACAGTTTGCCAAACGGAAAAAATTGTGCTACAAAACTATCCTCCAAAAACACCAAATAATACGGAGCGTGCCAAATCTGCCATACCAAAGCCACTACCAAGTATATCAGCCATTCGTTTTTGGTGAGTTGTTCCATTTTCACAGTCAGATAACCCCTCCAAACGGATTCTTCAAAGAAGTTTTTAATAAAATCAAATAATACAACTGACATAAATACAGGTATATACGCCGAAAAGCTAAATTTGCTCAAATCTACCCAACCCAGCAATTTTCCGATAAACAGCGTTATCCCGATAACCACAGGATACACTCCAAAGGCGAACAAATACCAACGAGTATTGGTTTTAAAATTAGGTTTGAGTGGCAAATCTTTCCAGCCATCACCACCGAAAGACCGAAGTAAAATCGTACATAAAAGCGGTGTGGCAATGAAAATCCCCGCACCCAACGATTCCAAATTCTGTGGCTCGCCAAGTAAATGGTTTACACCAACGCCAATCCACCCACAACTGATTGCTACTAAACTAAATAGGGAAACATTTCTGAGAGTTTTTGATTTTGTTTTCATATTGTTGAAATTGAATTATTCTAAAATCTCTAAAATCTTTTCTTCGTCATAGACCAATAGTCCTGTGGCAACCATCGTTGCTACGCCGTGAACCAGCATCCACGATTTGGCAATGATATTTTTCACACCTTCGTCGGATAATTTTTTGTATTCATCGGTCTCTTTCATAAGCTCTACAATCTGCTGACTTTCAGGGAAAATATCCGTCATTTGGATATTTAGAATATTGTCGATATAAAAAGCCTTGAACAGTGCCGACTCCGTGTGAGCCATACGCACATACCCCAAACCTAAGTCCAAAAAGGGATTGCCTGTTTTTTTGTACTGGCTCATAGCGTTTTTCAGATGTAATACGGCTTTTTGACAGATTTCGGCTTTCAAATCGTCCATATTTTTGTACGACCAATAAATCGGTTGTGTGGAACAGCCTATTTTTTTAGCAATATTCCGAGCGGAAAGCACCGAAAAACCTTCTTTTCGCACCATTTTAAAAGCGGTATCGATAATCATCTCTTTGGTAATTGTCGTTGATTTTGGCATAATAACTATAATATAACGATTGTGATATAACATATGTTATATTTTTTAGCAAAGGTAAAATGTTTTTTTGAATTGGCAATAAAAAATATATAATTTAACTTTCACTTAACACTTCTCCCCAAAAACCTTAACCATCGTCATCGTTTTGAGCCGAAAAACGCTCTTATCTTTGCAAAAAAAGCAAGATGAAAATTAAAATTTTAAGCATTCTGATGATGACAATAATACCTACAATCTACGCACAACAAACTGATTTTCAGTTTTTAGTATCGCAAGCCGTAAAAGCACCTTCGGGGCATAACACCCAGCCGTGGCTTTTCAAACTTCTGCCCGAAGCGATAGAAATTCACCCCAATTTTGAGAAATCATTGCCCGTTGTAGATGCCGACAACCGCGAGTTTTTCGTCAGTTTGGGCTGTGCTGCGGAAAATTTGTGCATCGCCGCCACGCAAAAAGGCTACGAAACCACCGTTTCAGTCAGCGAAAAGGGAATTATCACCATTTTTTTGGCTAAAAAAGAGGTTACGCCCAATCCGCTTTTTGACCAAATTACCCTTCGGCAGACCAACAGAAGTGTTTTTAGCGGAAAAATCCCAAAAAAAGACATTGATATTCTCAAAAATCTGCCTTCCGAAGCAGGAATTAAGTATTATTTTTACGAAAATGGTTCGGCGGAGTTTGACACGATTTCAAAATTTGTTTTCCGTGGAAATGCACTTCAAATGCAGAGTGAAGCCTTCAAAAACGAACTCAAAAGCTGGATGCGGTACAACAAAAAACATCAAGACCAGACACGAGATGGGCTGAGTTACGCCGTTTTCGGAGCTCCCAATGTGCCTCGCTTCATCGCAAAACCGATAATGTCGCTGGCTATCAACGAAAAAACGCAAAACAAATCTGACCGCAAGAAAATCGCCTCGTCATCGTATTTGGTTCTTTTCACTTCTGAAGGAAATACGCTCCAAGAATGGGTCAGTTTGGGACGAGTACTTCAACGATTTCTGCTGAAAACCACTGAGTTAGGCATCGCACACGCATATCTGAACCAACCCAACGAAGAGCGACAACTCGCCCACGAAATGGCGGTTGAACTCAACTTAAAAGGCGAATTTCCCACGATTTTGCTTCGCATCGGTTACGGAAAACGCCAAGCCTATTCACTACGGAAACCTATTGAGGAGGTGATTATTTCTGACAAGTAAATTATTGTAAATGAAATTGTTAGAATATTTTTTCATTTCCAAAATATTCAACCTTTTTTCTTCCTTACAAAACCACCTCCCTTTGCAAAATCAAAAATAACAAGAAACACAAAAATTTCCCAAGAAAAATTGTACTTTTGCAAATAAATTTCAAAATATTATGATTACTTATTTACAAGGAAATATATTTGAAAGCGACGCTCAGGTTCTCATAAACACGGTGAATACAGACGGCGTTATGGGAAAGGGAATTGCTTTACAGTTTAAAAATAACTTCCCAAACAATTTTAAAGCCTACCGAAAAGCGTGTAAAGAAAACGCAGTGCAGGTGGGAAAAATGTTTGTTACCGAAGACGAAAATCTCATTTATGGAAAGAAAATTATCGTTAATTTCCCGACCAAAACCACTTGGCGAAAACCCTCCGAATACATTTACATAGAAGAGGGACTTAAAGATTTGGTAAAAATCATCAAAGAGAAAAACATCAAAAGTATTGCGATTCCGCGACTGGGGGCGGGTAATGGCGGATTGGATTGGGAAGAGGTGAAAAAAATGATAGAACAACATCTATCTCATTTAGATACAGCTATTTATATCTATGAACCCACAGCCGATATAAAGTAAAAATGTTAGAAAAAGAAGAAATAGAAAAATTGACGGAAAAAGGCTTTGTTTTCCTGCCCGAAAAACCGCTTGAAAGATTGGCTAAAATGAAAGATTTTTGATAAATTCCAATAAAAATTAGGTTTTTATTGTTTTTTTTTTACTTTTGTCCTGAAAATTTTAAATAGTTTGTAATTAGAAATTTAATTTTATGGTAGAGCAAATTAAAAAATTCCTCAGTAACAATCCCAATCAAAATCTTAAAAAATTTTCTGATAACGAAGGCATTATTTGGATAGATTGGAGAGAATATGACGAGGATATTGTGAGTTATGTATTCCAAGAACTTTCTCCAAAAGAAAATTTTAAGTACGAAATTCGTCCTACGGACAAAGAAAGAGGCGAAGACATAGTCCTAAAAAAGGACGGAAAAGAACACATCATTCCTTACCAAGACGATGCAATGGATAGGGATACAACCCTAAAATCTGTGGGCGAATTCATTGCCGACCAATATACGCTATGCTGGTTCAAAGCCTCATTAGGGAGTGATACGCTTGGTTTTGTTGTCTTAAAAAATGACGATTACACAAGGCTTTTGGCAGAATTTGGCGAAGAAAAGGTCAAATATTTTTTCAGTCCTGTTACGGAGGAAAAAGCAATGTTTGAATTAGATATGGACGAAGTTTTTTCTATGATAGAGGAGCGAAAAAA
>JAUNHN010000082.1 GCA_030523915.1 Capnocytophaga sp.
ATATCGATAGTGTGCAAATCAAGCCCATTTCGCCTGTAACGAAAGATTTTAGGTATACTATTTCAAAAGACCCTCAAAAAGACACGTTGAACTTCTGGTATGCTCCGCCACAGACCGATTCATTAGTATTTACGGTTGCAAAAGCCCAAGCCATAGATACATTTAAGCTCCGATTGAAGAAAATGAAACCCGATAGTTTGCAAATTGCCAATATATATTCAGGAGAACTTCCTATGGGGAAAAAATTTGGCTGGAAATCCAATATACCACTTGCAAAAGTGGATAGTACTAAGATAAAAGTATTCGGAAAAGACTCCTTAACAATTCCTTTTTCAACCCAATTGAATAAAGAAAAGTTAGAATATACATTACTATTCAAAACAAAATATAATGAATCCTACCGAATTGAAGCACTTCCCGAGGCAATGACTGATTTTTTCGGAAATACAAACGATACGCTTAATGTACAACTGAAAACAAAAAAATTAGAAGAGTATTCCATCTTAAAGTTAGCAATCAATAAAGAATTACAATTCCCCATCGTAATACAACTCACAGACGAGAAAGGAAAAACGGTGGAAAAGGAACTTTATTTCGAAACGACTCAAAAACAATACCTGTTTGAGGACATCAACCCTGGTAAATACAACATACGTGTAATAGAAGACCGTAATAAGAATAAAATCTGGGACACAGGTGATTTTCAAAAGCGTATTCAGCCCGAAAAAATCATATATTATCCCAAAACAATAGAACTTAGAGCGAATTGGGAAGTCGAAGAAGTCTGGAATGAATGATTTTTGTACTGAAATTGATTAACAAAATACCGAAAAAGATTATCAAAAAAGAATATGTCAAAAAAACCTTTAATATTAGTAACAAACGATGACGGAATTACAGCACCAGGCATTCGCTGTTTAATACGTATAATGAACGAAATAGGAGAAGTTGTGGTAGTAGCTCCCGATTCGCCCCAAAGTGGAATGGGACACGCCGTAACATTGAACTCTACATTGCATTGTGAACCGATACACATCGATAATGGAACACAAAAAGAGTATACTTGTAGCGGAACTCCCGTAGATTGTGTTAAAATAGCTCGGCACGAAATATTAGGACGTGTTCCTGATTTGTGTGTAAGTGGAATTAATCACGGTTCTAATTCATCTATTAATGTAATCTATTCAGGAACGATGAGTGCTGCCGTAGAAGCAGGAATAGAAGGAGTACCAGCGATAGGTTTTTCTTTATTGGATTATAGTTGGGAAGCTAATTTTGATGAAGCACGTGATTTTGTAAAGCAAATAGCATTAAATGTACTCAATAATGGGCTTCCTAAAGGAGTGGTATTAAATGTGAACATTCCAAGTTTGAAAAAGCACGAAATAAAAGGAATACGTATTTGTAGACAAGCTCAAGCTCGTTGGATAGAAGAGTTTGACCGCCGAACAAGCCCTCAGGGACGGACTTATTATTGGATGACGGGTAAATTTGTTAGTGAAGATACAGGTGAAGACACAGATGAATGGGCATTAGCAAACGGATATATTTCTGTGGTACCTATAAAATTCGATTTGACGGCATATAGTGCCATTGCTGAGCTTGAAAAATGGTAATTAAACCATAAAATACTGTTAAAGACTGTTACTAAATAAGGTTTTTACACAGTTGTTGTTTAAAAATGTTATTTTTTTTCGCATCTAAGGAAAAAAAAATATTTTTGCACCGTGAAATTTAATAAAATAATGAGTGATAATGGTAGAGAATAATTAGCTTGTAAATACTTACTTACAAACTAATTATTTTTTTGCATTTTGTAGTTTTTGTTTTAATATACGATGAAAAAATTTTTTCTGACAATAGTTTTGTTTGTTTTTGCCCAATTGGCAATAGGACAGTGTTATGACATTAATAATTTTACAGCTACATCATCGCCTTCAGCTTGTCCGCAGGAGTCTCAGGTAGTAGTTACAGCACCTACATTAACAAGTTCTGCTTGTAGTACAGCTACATTTACGGTAGAATTAGGGTTACTTGGTGGGGGAGTGCCACGTACAGAAAATGTAGTAACGGGACAATCAGTAACATTTCAGAACTTATCACCAGGGAATTATTCAGTAGTATTGCATGATGCTTCGGGAAATACATCAACTCCTAAAACCGTGAATGTTACCTCTACTTTTGTACGAATGAATGTAACACTTGGAACACTTTGTGGAGCTCAAATGACAAAAACTACTTCCTCTTCGCCAGTTTCTTCATTAGATAACGGAACTATCCAATATACGATTCAGGGAGGAACCAGCATAGGACTGGATTTCGATGTGAGTTTGGAAGACGCTTCAGGCAATCAGTTAGTTGCTCCTCAGCGGGTTACAAGAACCTCAGTTACAGCAGATTTGACAAGTACATTAACTAAGATACTCCCAACAGATAGAATTCCTTCAGGAGTAACGGTATATTTAGTAGTGAAAAATGTAAATACAAGCACACCAAGTAGCTGTGATGAAGAAAAGAAAATAGAAATAACAATGCCTCCAGCGGTGGATATGCCTGGAACTTTTGGTCTTCAATGGGGAGCTTTGACGCTACGACCAGGCGATAATTGTAAGTATAGTTTAGGTATTAACATCTTCAAAATAGGAGGTAGAACTGTTCATAATCAAGCAGGTTGTTATACGAATGATATATTAACATACTTCAGAGCTAATGGAAGAGCTAAAGTAGAAGTAGTAAATAGAGGTATAACTCATTATCTTGATGGGACAAGTGCTAGTAATCCGAGAGATGGCTGGTTTAATGGCTGGGGATACAGAACAGGTAATTTATTTGAAGATGGAGATGAATTACGTATAACAATTGATGATGGTTTTGGGAATGTATTGGTACGTCATTTTACATTGAATACATCTATTCCTACTGTAGGGACAGGAATGAGCTTACAAAATCAGTCTTCAGAAGCTACAAGTTGTGCTCCTTATCTAAGGCTTAAAGTGAATTTTTCAAATATAACTACTGTAAATTTTATAGATATTACGACAGGGGCAACAATACCTATTAGTCCTTATCAATGGCAATATGCTTATACAAGAGCTAATTGGTCAGCAGGACTTTTCAAATACGAAGTAGAAAAGTTGGTATCAGGAACTTATACCTTAGTTACTCACACCGAAGTAGATTTTGATGTGATAGATGTAACAAGTAGTGGAGTGGGAACATATAGAGTTCGTGTAGTGCCTACTTCGGGTTGTCCTACCCAATCACAAGCAAGAATAATAAACTATGCGACAACAGACCGCTTTGATGCAGCTTTTGCATCTATCGAAAAAAATTATGGAATTTATGACGGAACCTCATCCTTTAGAATGCCTTTGGGAGCGACAAGTTTTTTCTATGTACACCCTACAGACCCCACAGGTACTCCCAGCAAAGCAAAACTAACCATAACACGAGCAGACGGACAAACCTCAATATCTTTCCCTACATCATTATTTTTAGAAGAAACAGTTACTAAAACAATTAATTTCCCGATAGAATTACCTTTAGTACCAAGTTCTCTACACCCAAATGGAGTGAATAATGTAGGTCTTGGTGATTTTCCTCCAGGGGAATATATTTTTAAATTAGAAGATGCGTGTGGTTCTGGTACCAGAACAATTACATTTACTAATCAAATGTCCTTGAGAGATGCTTCATACACCATCACAAAAGGATGTGAGACAAGTGAAATAAGCTATACACTTGGCACTCAGGCTGTGAATAGGTCTATGATACACGTACAGTTACAACGAAAAAATGCAAGTGGTGCATTTGTGAATGTACCAGGTGAAATTAGGAATTTTAGTCCTACGGGTTCTTTTGCGAACTTAGATGCTGGTACATATAGATTAATGACTCTTAATTATTATTACAGACGTTCAACAGCAGCAGCTTTTTTAGATGAAATGTGGACGATGTTACCTCCTTTTGCCAATCTTCCTCAAACAGGGATAAAAACAGATAATCCGTATGTACTTGAAGAAGTTAGAGGATATTCTCCTGATATAGAAATCACTTCACGTAGTATGAATCCTTTCGTATCGAGTGTTTCTTGTGGGACAACTAATGGCTCAGGACTGGTATTTGTTGATATTTCACAAAGTAATTTACCAGATGAAGATATTACATATATTTTATATGAGGAATTAGCTATGGGAGGAACTCAAACAGTTACTTCAGTAACCGTATCATCTACGGTTACATCGCATCATTTTGATAATTTATCAGATGGGCGATATAAAGTTGGGATAAAAAATAATTGTGGAGAGTATTTAACCCAAACTGTGGAAGTGAATGCCTCAGCTTTCCAATCTCCTTTGATAACTTCTTCTCAGAATATTTGTCCAGGTACAACGGCTACAATGGAAGTGAATGTTTCTCCCTCATTATATGATATAGAGTGGTTTAGAATAAACCCAAATACAGGAGCTACAGAAGGTCCTTTTGGGATTAACCAAAAAGTATATACCGATGTAGTCTACACTCCGACTACTTATCTGGCAAGTGTAAAACTTAAAAGTCGGTTTAATTGTGGTACAAATGTAAGTACCCCGACTACAACTGTTACAATGATTCCTGATACGGCACCTCCTACGGTAGTAGATTTCCCAACCGATCAAAATTTGACACTTACAGCAGGAACTTGTACCGTAAGTGTTACTTGGACAGAACCTACAGTTACGGATACTTGTTCAGTAACGGTAACTTCTACACATATCTCTCCAGCGGTATTTACTCAAGGGGTACATTCTGTAATATACACATTTACAGATGCTTCGGGCAATAGTACTACAAGGACGTTACAAATTACAGTTGATACTCCTGCAATGGAATCTTCTTTGGAAGGTAGCTATACAGATGGAGGAACAACAATATTAACCCAACTTATAACAAATCAGTTATTCTATTATGAAATAAAATATAGTAGTATAGCAAGTGAAACTATATCGACAGCAACGCTCACAGTACAGTTGCCAATGAATTCTAATGTACAGACTTCTACTACGGCTTCTGTGGATATTTCTGGAGCTGGGACAGGGACTACTTTTGTATACAATTCAGCTACTAAGATGTATAACTTTACCATTCCAAATTATCCAGTAGGTGGAGGTGTAATTAAAATTCCATTACAACTTGTAGGTGGTCACACAGAGGCTGCTAAACCTTGTATGAATTTACAGGAAATAATTTCTGTGATGACATATGATGGAGGAGGAATTACTTGTTTGCAAACTCGAACAACAACAACTTCTTCTACGATTGAAATAGATACATCAACATATACACGTACACATATGCAGTGTACACAAGGAGCTACAATTACAGCAACAACAGGCTTTACAAGTTACCAATGGTATCAAGGAAGTACACTTTTGGCAGGCGAAGTGAATAGTAGCTACATACCTACTACTTCAGGAGAATATAGGGTGGTAAAAACAATACTTTGTGGAGTGCGAACTGTAACTAGTTCTGAAACTATTGATTACCATATTTCAGCTGATATTGTGAGTGTAACGATGGTAAAAGATAAGGAAACTTGTGCTGAATTAGGACAAATAAATGTAACCGCCATAGGAGGGTTAGCTCCTTACCGATATATGGCACGAGTTAGCACAAGTCCATTCCCTACAGAAACTGATTTTACTACACCATCATCAACTGATGTTGTTACTGCTTTTGGCAATTCTACGTTGGATTTACCTCAAGGAGTTTACAAATTATATGTATTGGATAGTACAGGTTGTATAGCGGATGCAACAGGTGTTTATACAATTACACAGGCTTTTTCACCAACAATAAATACAGTTCAGGTAAATGCGTGTAGTGCGTCATCTGGAGGGTATAATGCTACGGTAACGGTAACATTTGGTGAGCCAACATTAAGTCATTCATATACAATTGATGGAGGAACTCCAGTATCAATTACTACAAATACATTTACCCTTACGGGATTAACCTCAGGAGTACATACACTAACGTTAATAGATGCAAATACGTGTTCTGATACACACACTTTTACGGTAAATCCTGCAATAGTATTAGGTACAGCGACTCTTGTTCAATCTCTTTCTTGTGCTACTCCTACTACGCAAATAACTTTGCCAAGTATTTCAGGGGGAACAGGAAGCTATACGTATGAATTCGGAAGTGTGAATTCAGGCACATTTACGCTAATATCCTCAGGTACTGTAATAGGTTCTTCTATAACAGAAAATGTTTCATCCGCAGGAGAATATATGTTCCGTATAATAGATTCAGCGATGGCATTAGCGGGATGTAATCCATTGGAAAGTAATACAGTTATAGTTAGTTCTCCTCAACAACCAGAGATAGCTTCGGTAATAGTAACTCCAGTTTCTTGTAACGGATTATCAAATGGAAATATTCAAGTATCAGCTTCGCCAATAACGTTATCTCCTATCACGTTTAGAATTATACAGATGCGTGATTTGGCAACAGGTGTAGCTAGTTCAGTAGCGATTCACCCTACTGCTACAACTTCAAGCACGGCGAATTTTAATTCACTTGCAGGAACGATTAGTGGAATAGAGTATACAATAGAATTGACAGCTAATAACGGATGTACGAGTGTAGTAACAGCAACGGTAACAGCAACAGCACCGATAGTAGCTACTTCGGCATTGAGTGCTACATCGTTTGGTTGTTCAGCTATGGGGGCATTAGAGGCTGTACTTTCATTTGATGTAACTCAAGTGAGTGGAGGTCAATCACCCTATACGTGGGAGTACTTTGACCAAGCGGGAGTATCTATCGGGGGGATAAATGCACCTACAAACTCTATTACAAATATCAATGGAGGAATGTACTATGTAGAGGTACGAGATGCTTCTGGATGTGCTACACGTACTAATGCAGTTACAGTAACTCCAACCTTTACGTTGTCCAATGTAGTAGTAACGGCAACAACATCAATTACGTGTTTGGCTAATGAGCAAATTTCGGTAAGTGTTACAGCAACGCCTAATTATGTTCCAGCTACCTCATTACGATTTACCGCTGTGAGACAAAGTGATGGACTTACAGTAAGTGAGACATATTCTTCAACAACTACCTCTACTGCTATAAATTATACATTTGTAGGATTATTACCAGCAGGGGAGTATGTGGTTACGGTGGAAAATTTAGCGACATCGTGTAGCATCACAGCTTTACATACGGTGGCTGATTTGAGCGATAAATTTGAAATAAACGTTTCTGACCCAACGCAACCATCTTGTTATCAAGGGAATGATGGAGGTGCAACATTCACATTTATAGATAAAAAACCAACTGTAGGAGGAAATCAAGCTACTAACGGATTTACCTATACGATAACGCATTTGGTTACAAATCAAACTACTACAGGAACAGTATCAGTAGGGACATCTACCACAGTAATTTCAAATTTGAGTGAAGGAAATTATCGTATTGATGCAGTTTCTTTGGCAAATGGATGTTCAGTAAATGCGTCATTTGTAGTGCCACAAGCACCTTCACAGATGGTAGTGAAAGCTACGGCTTCACCTACTTCTGCATTAGTGAATTGTACAACTAATCAGGGGGATATTTCAGTAAGTGTAGTAAGTGGAGGAAGTGCTCCTTATACGATTAATCTTACATCAGTTACCCAAAATGAAACTCGGATATTGGCACAAAGTGGAGATTCTATATTGTTTACTGGACTTGCGGTAGGGACTTACACTATAACTTTAACAGATGCTTTAGGCTGTTCAGTTTATACAGGTACACAATCGGTAGCACTAAGAATGCCTAATCCATTGGTGGCAAGTGTAACTTCAACCAATGTAAGCTGTAATGGAAATAATGATGGAAGAATTTTGATAACGAATGTTAGTGGAGGTTCGGGAACCAATATTTTCACATATACGATAGATAATGGAACTGACCCAGCTATTACACAAACAGTAAATACATTTGAAGGATTAAAAGCTGGAACGTACGCTGTAACTATAAGCGATAATATGGGTTGCCAAACGGTAACAACTACAACTATCACAGAGCCTACGCTAATCCAAGCTACAATTGATGTAGCAGGGTCAGATAGATTGTTATGCTATAATACATCAAATGGATATGTGCGAGTTACCGCTCAGGGAGGAACACAACCTTATACGATTGATATTTATTCAAGCAAAACAAATCTTCGTGTAACACCTATTTCTTATGTAACACCAGTTCCGTCTAATCCAGTATCGGCTTCGCAAGTATCCATTACAACTAACCCGACTTTAGCTTCAGGAACGTACTACGCAAGGGTACTTGATGCGAGAGGCTGTGCAGTTACGACTACCGAATTTACAATAGAAACATTACCTAACGTTGAACCAAGAGAAATATACCAAGACAAAGACTGTCGTTCTAATGCACTTTACGACCCAATTGTAGTAAGGTTTGCAGAAACAATAGACGCAGCCAATACTTATTATACACTAAATGGAGTTAGAAATACGTTCTCACGAGTTGATGGAACTTATGGTTATATAGATACTTACGATAGAACTATAACGACCCAAACCATCACTTTTGAAATAACGAAAACACATTCCGATGGTTTACAAACTAAACAATGTTTTAGTACTGTTTGGACAATAAATGTAGAAGAAACACAGTCCCTTACAGCGGTAGAGGTTCCAAATGCTAACTTAAATACAATTCAAGTTACAGGCGTAGGAGGAGTAGCTCCTTACAGCTATACATTTAATAATAAATCACAAGGAAATAATCCAACATATGTGTTAAGTACAGATGACCCAGGATATTTTGATACAGTAACAAATCAAACAATTAAAGAAATTCTTGTGGAAGTAACGGACGCCTTAGGTTGTACCTATACGCTTACAATAACAGCTCCGTATTACGATGTAGAAGTCCCTAATTTCTTCACTCCTGATGGTGATGGAAAAAATGATACTTGGAAAGCTAAAAACCTTGAAAATTACCCGATGTCAAGAACATATATTTATGACAGACACGGTAGGAGATTGGCTACCTTAGCACCTAATGAGACTTGGGACGGAATCTACCACGGCAAGCACATGCCTGCAGGAGATTATTGGTATGTATTAGAACTTAATAATGTAGCTGATACACGCCGATTCTACGGAAACTTTACACTATACAGATAATAAAATAAAGAGAAAAAGCGATAATGTTTTTTCTCTTTTTTTAAACCTATTTTAAGAATTTTAAATTATAAACAAATGATTTTCAAACATTGCCCTAATTGCACATCTACGAACATTGAATTTCCTAACAATGTACGTTTTTTCTGCCACGATTGTGGATTTACATATTTTCATAATATAGCAGCAGCGGTGGCAGTTGTATTTCGCCATCAAGAGAAAATCCTTTTCACGGTACGTAATGTAGAGCCAGATAAAGGCAAACTTGACCTTCCAGGAGGATTTATAGACCCGAAAGAAAATGCAGAACAAGCAGCTTGCCGTGAGATTAAAGAAGAAATGGGATTGGAAGTACATCCTTCACAGCTCAAATACATTACAACACATCCTAATGATTATCTTTATAAAATGATTCCTTACCGCACAATGGATATTTTTTATGAATGCTCATTAGAAGATACTCAAGTAAAAGTTGTGGCTGACGATGAAATAAAAGAACTCAAATGGATTCCAATAAACCAAATCGATTTAAGTGAAATTGGTTTTGTTTCCATTCGAAACGTAATAAAACGATATTATATACAAGAAAATTGAAAGAAAAACGAAAATAATGTTTTGTCAAAAAATTAACATTATAAATTTGTTTTATCTGAATAAAATCTTAATATTTTTTATATAAATTATTTTTAAAGTATATTTTTGATATATTATTATTGCAAAATGATGATTTTTTTGGCTAAAAAATATTTTTAATGTAAAAAAATGTCGAAATATTTTTGCTTTTTAGAAAAAATATATATTTTTGTCCTATGTAATACATAATACAAATAACAGATGAAGAGTTTAATAGCTGCTACTTACGCTCCAATGGATTCAAAAGGAGTTGTTTCCACAAAAGTGATTCCTCAGTATGCAGATTTTCTTAAAAGAAATGGAGTGTCGGGAATTTTTGCAAATGGTTCTACGGGCGATTTTGCATCACTTTCGGTAGAAGAACGTAAAGAAATCATTGAGGCGTGGGCTGAACAGAAATCACCAGACTTTTTCATTACCAACCATATTGGAGACATCAATTTAAACCACGCAGTAGAATTGGCAAGCCATTCGGCAAACAAAGTTGATGCAATTTCCACATTAGCACCATTTTATTTTAAACCAAACCTTGACAATCTTGTTTTCTATTGTAAAACTATAGCGGAGGCTGCACCCAATGTACCGTTCTATTACTACCATATACCAGAACTCACAGGGGCAAACTTCGATATGACGCAGTTTATGCAGAAAGCCAAGGAACAAATCCCTACTTTTGCAGGTTTGAAGTTTACGCAAAACAATATGATTCATTACACACAAGCAAAATTCTATAACAATCAGGAGTTTAATATCCTTTTTGGTGTAGATGAGGCTTTCTTGCCAAGTTTGCCTTTAGGAGCAATAGGCTGGGTAGGAAGTACTTATAATCATTTAGCGAAACTTTAC
>JAUNHN010000083.1:0-8023 GCA_030523915.1 Capnocytophaga sp.
AAAAAAATAACTATTGTCTTTTATGTATTAACAATACTTTTTTGTTAAAGTATTATGTTTGTTTGATTTTAGAATTGGCAGCCATTAATTATTGATTGTTTTGCATTGAAAAAATGAGTAAATTTGCACTCTAATAAAGAGATGATTAATTATGCCGTTATTTGAAACTATTAATGTAGATGAGAAAACTCATCTTTATGTTTGGAAAGTGACAGAGTCGCTTGATGAATTGACAGAAAAAGTCCAACTAAGTGGAGAGCATCAATTACGATACGATTCCATTAAAACTGAGACAGGTAAAAAAAATTTCTTAGCCGCACGTATTATCCTACAAACATTAGGATATACCTCAGAAGATTTGTTTTATGACCAAGATGGAAAGCCATACCTAAAAAATGGAAAAAATATTTCCATAAGTCACTCATTTGATTTGATAGCACTTATTATCAGTGAGCGTCCAATAGGAGTGGATATTGAGAAAAAAAGGGAAAAAATAGTAAATGTAGCAGAAAAATTCACGCAATGGGATTATCGCAATACTTCTTTTTCTTCCCAAAGTATTCTTCAAAAATTGACGATGATTTGGTCAGCCAAAGAAGCAGGGTATAAAGCACACGGCAAGTCAGGAATTACAGCCAATCACATTTTAGTAAAGGACTTTTTCCCTAACGATACTAAAACAAAGATTAAAATTGAAGACGAAGTTTACAATGTCTCGTTTTTAAATATTCAAGAAGAATTTGTTTTGGCTTATTGTTCGGTTTCTTAATAAAATTAAAGAGTCTCGTTAAGAGTCTCTTTTTTTTTTTTGATGGAAAAAAAAGATTAAAAAAAACTTCAGAATAAAAATTTTCTGAAGTTTTTTGTTTATGTCAAAATAGCTTTTATGCGTCGATTTTTGCATATTTTGCATTTTTTTCGATAAATTCCTTACGAGGAGGAACTTCATCGCCCATAAGCATCGAAAAAATACGATCGGCTTCGCTTGCATTTTCAATAGTAACTTTGCGAAGAGTTCTATGTTCAGGATTCATAGTGGTTTCCCAAAGTTGTTCGGCGTTCATTTCCCCCAAACCTTTGTAGCGTTGTATCGTAGTACCACCGCCAAACTCTTCTGTTAAACGGTCTCGTTCTTTATCACTCCACGCGTATTCTTTTCGGTTACTTCCTTTTTTGACCAAATAAAGTGGTGGTGTGGCAATGTATACATAACCACTTTCGATAAGTTCACGCATATAGCGGAAGAAAAACGTCAAAATAAGTGTCGTAATATGCGACCCGTCTACATCGGCATCACACATAATTACCACTTTATGATAACGTAATTTTTCAAGATTTAGAGCTTTAACTTCTGGGTCATAGTATACACCTAAGGCACTATAAATGTTGCTGATTTCTTCATTATCAAGAACTTTTACAAAAGTTGTTTTTTCAACGTTTAATATTTTTCCTTTCAAAGGTAAAATAGCTTGATAGTTTTTATCGCGTCCGCTTTTGGCAGTACCTCCCGCAGAATCTCCCTCTACGAGGAATAATTCGCATTTTTCAGGGTCTTGCTCTGAACAATCGGATAATTTACCAGGAAGTCCGCCACTGCTCATTACAGTTTTGCGTTGTACCATTTCACGAGCTTTTTTTGCAGCTTGGCGAGCTTGTGCGGCAAGAATCACTTTTTCTACGATGGTTTTGGCATCATTTGGGTTTTCTTCCAAATAGGCTTCAAGCATATCTGCTACGGCTTGAGAAACGGCTGCTGTTACTTCTCTGTTACCTAATTTTGTTTTTGTTTGACCTTCGAACTGAGGTTCAGCTACTTTTACTGAAATTATAGCTGTGAGTCCTTCACGGAAATCATCACCCACTATTTCGATAGGATTTTTCTTATCTTTACTTGCTTTTTCCAATAAGCCTGACTTATCAGCATAATTTTTTAATGTACGAGTAAGTCCCATACGGAAACCTTGCAAGTGTGTTCCTCCTTCAGAAGTGTTAATATTGTTTACGTATGAATACAAATTCTCGTTGAAAGAATCGTTGTAAATCATTGCTACTTCTACAGGAATTCCCCCTTTTTCACCTTCCATAGCAATTACTCGTGTTATAATAGAAGGTCGGCTGGCATCTAAATATTTAACAAATTCGGTTAAGCCATTTTCTGAATAGAATTTTTCAGAAATGTATTCTCCTTTGTCATCTTTGTTACGTAAATCAGTTAGATAAATAGTAATTCCTTTGTTCAAAAATGCCAATTCGCGAATGCGTGTCGCTAAAGTATCGTATTTATACTCAGTAGTTTGCTGGAATATTTCTTCATCGGGCTGAAACGTTACAGTAGTTCCTCGCTTATCGGTTTCGCCAATTTGCTTTACGGGATATAAGGCTTTACCACGTGAATATTCTTGCTGGTACACCTTTCCGTCTCGATAAACGGTAGCTTGTAAATGTATCGAAAGAGCATTCACACACGATACTCCCACTCCGTGCAATCCGCCCGAAACCTTGTAAGAACCTTTGTCGAACTTACCTCCAGCTCCAATTTTTGTCATTACAACTTCCAATGCCGAAACGCCTTCTTTCTTGTGTATATCCACAGGAATTCCACGTCCGTTATCTTCTACTGTGATAGAGTTATTTTCATTAATAGTTACTGAAATAGTGTCGCAATATCCTGCCAAAGCCTCGTCGATAGAGTTGTCAAGTACCTCATACACCAAATGGTGTAATCCTCGTACTCCTACATCTCCGATGTACATTGATGGACGCATACGTACGTGTTCCATTCCTTCTAACGACTGAATATTATCTGCCGAATATTGATTTTTGTTTAATTCTTCACTCATAATTTATTTCTAATGCTACAAAAAATAATAATTCACAAAGATACAACTTTTTCTGCTAAATACAAAATTCTGACTTATAGTTATACTCACAATTTTTTGATTTATTTTATTAGCAAGAAAAATTTTTCTAATCACTAACTATTTCAAGCATATCATACACCTCAGTCATAGCCAGTTGGTTATCAGAAATCACTATGAGTGTATCATTGGCATCTATTTTAGTAGAGCCATTGGGGGTAAGATATTTATCATTACGTTTTATCATTGCGATAATTGCATTTTTGGGAAAAGTAATATCTACAATTTTTTTATTTACGATGTGATTATCTTCCGTAATTAGAATTTCTTGCATCACAGCTTTGGGATGCTCACGGATAATCGCATCTGCAGGATTTTCTTCATTTTCAGCAGGTTGCGGGGAAGCTAAATGTAACCATTTGGCAAAAATCGAAAGGGTAGTACCTTGTATTAAAACAGAAGTAACCGAAATGAAAAATACAATATTAAAGATAACATGTGCTTTTTCGATACCAGCAAGCATTGGGTAAGTGGCAAATACGATAGGTACAGCCCCTCTGAGTCCTACCCACGAAATATACGAACGACGAGCAAAACTCATCTTGAAAGGCAATGTACTCAAAAGCACACTAAGTGGGCGTGCTACCAAAATTAAGAAAATAGAAATCAAAAGTCCTACACCTATCCACGGGATTATATCCACAGGATTTACCAATAAACCTAAGGTCAAAAACAGTACGATTTGCATCAGCCAAGCTAATCCGTCAAATACTTTCAGGACACTTCCTTTGTGTATAAAATTCTGATTTCCAAGGAATACTGCACAAATGTAGATAGCTAAAAATCCGTTTCCGCCCAAAGCTTCTGTTCCTGAAAAAGTCAGATACATCAACGCAATAGCAAGTACAGGATATAATCCTTCAAAACCTAAATGAATATGATTAAAAATCCATTTGCTAATTTTTCCAAAAACAAATCCAAGCATTCCTCCTAAAATAATCTGGCGAAGGAAAGTCAAAATCACTATCCATATAGATTGTTCAGGAATTTGTACAAGTCCTAAGAATGTGGTTGTTAAAACGTATGCCATCGGGTCGTTACTTCCACTTTCAAACTCCAATGTAGGGCGGAGATTGTCTTTCAAGTCCAAATTTCTGGAACGAAGAATAGAAAATACGGCAGCAGCGTCAGTAGAAGATACGATAGACCCCAATAGAAGGCTCTCAAATAACGTGAAATCGGTTATATACCATACAAAAAGCCCCAAAAAAACAGCCGTAAGCAGAACTCCTATGGTAGATAAAGCAATACCTTGCCCTAAAATAGGCTTAACAGACTTCCATCTGGTTTCCAATCCCCCTGAAAATAAGATAAAATTCAGTGAGAGAATACCGATAAATTGAGCCAAGTCAGGATTATCAAACTTTATTTTTAAAATTCCATCACTCCCCGCTAACATTCCTACTCCTAAGAATAATATCAAGGTCGGAACTCCAAACTTATATGATGTTCGTCCAGCAACTAAACTGATTAGCAACAACAAAGACCCTATCAGTAAGATGTTTTCAGATGTTAAATTCATAATAAAATTGATTTGGTGCGAAAATAATAAAAAAAAGAGAAATTCAAAAGGTAATTTATTAAAAATTAAGCATTGACGGAATATTATATAAATTTTTGAGTATTAGTGTTTGTGCTTTTAATTTTATTTTATATCTTTGGACTTTAACTTTTATTTCAAAAAAGATATGCAAAAATTAGTAGAACGTTTTATTACGTATATAAAAACAGATACACAATCTGACCCTAAAAGCGATACTACACCAAGTACCGATAAGCAATGGAATTTGGCTCGTTATTTATTTGAAGAATTGAAATCTATTGGTTTAGAAGATGTTACCATAGATGAAAATGCCTATGTAATGGCTACACTTCCTGCCAATGTAAATTATAAAGTACCTACGATAGGATTTATCGCACATTTTGATACTTCACCTGATTTTTCTGGAGAGAACGTTAATCCAAAGTTTGTAGAGAATTATGATGGTAAAGACATTATTCTTAATGAAGAAAAAAATATTGTGCTTTCACCTTCTTATTTTGAAGATTTGTTACTTTATAAGGGACAAACAATTATCACTACCGACGGAACTACACTCTTAGGAGCCGATGATAAAGCAGGAATTGCTGAAATTGTAACTGCGATGGAATATTTAGTGCAACATCCTGAAATTAAACACGGAACAATCCGAGTAGGATTCACTCCTGATGAGGAAATAGGGCGAGGAGCTCATAAATTTGATGTACAAAAATTCGGTGCCGATTGGGCTTATACAATGGACGGAAGCCAAGTGGGCGAATTGGAATACGAAAGTTTCAATGCGGCGGCTGCCCAAGTACATTTCAAAGGAAAAAGCGTACATCCAGGGTATGCGAAAAATAAAATGGTAAATTCACTACTCATTGCAAATAAGTTCATTTCGATGCTTCCTGCAAACGAAATTCCACAAGAAACATCGGGGAGAGAAGGATTTTATCACGTAACGGATGTGTCTGGTGATATTGAAAACACAAATGTACAACTCATTATCCGTGATCACGACCGCAAATTGTTTGAAAAACGTAAAGAGATTGTAAAACAGATAGTTGGAGAATTGAATAAAATCTATCCAAATGCAGTTTCAGTTGAAATCAAAGACCAATATTTCAATATGCGTGAGAAAATAGAACCAATGTTCCATATTGTGGAAGTAGCTGAAAAAGCGATGAAAGAATTAGGTATAACACCTATAATCAAGCCAATACGAGGAGGAACAGACGGTTCTCAGCTTAGTTTTATGGGTTTACCTTGTCCAAATATTTTTGCAGGAGGGCATAATTTTCACGGGAAATTTGAGTATGTTCCTGTAGAAAGTTTGGAAAAAGCCACCAAAGTAATCGTAAAAATAGCTGAATTGGTAGCAAAAAAATAGTTTTTTCGATTAAAAATCATTTCATAAAAAAAAAACTTCAAAATACTGATAATCAGTGTTTTGAAGTTTTTTATGTTAAAAAATCCATTGAAATAATTCGGAGAAAAAGGTTACTAATAGCCATATTAGTAGGATTATCAGCAATAAAATTACAATAACTCCAATTGTAGTCCACTTAGCTCGTTGATTTACTTTCTGAATGATTTTTTTGTCATCATTTACAAAACCAATAATAAGTTCAAAATTCTCTTTGTAGGAACGATGTACGAAGTCAAGTATGATTCCCAGATATGGAATTAGCCCTACAAGAATGTCTACTAATGAATTAAAGAGAATCGCCATCGTTAGTCGATAGGATTTTATTTTGACAATAGCAACATACAAAAATGAATAACTAAAAAACTGCGTAGCAATATCTCCAACCATAGGGAAAAGACCTATTATACCATCAAGATAATAATCATCAAACCATTTTTTTGATGCTTTAATTATTTGATAATGAGTGCTTTTCTCTATTTCTGCTTTTTTAAGTTCTTTTTGCAGTTTTCGAGTTTCTTCTTTTGTTAGCATAACGATTGAAAATGAAATAGATACATCGTTTATTTTTTATAATGCCTAAAGATTCCAAAATCAGTAGGCGTCCAAAGGGCATAGCTTTGCTCAGCAGCTTTTAGCCCATAATTAGCCCAAGTATTGCAAGTATATAGGAAACTATATGTTCCTTTCGCTTCATAAAAAGCATCATTATCGCTGTATACAGCATCAGTCGGAATAAAGATATAATTACCATTTTGATATTTATC
This sequence comes from Capnocytophaga sp., assembly GCA_030523915.1. Lineage (GTDB taxonomy): Bacteria > Bacteroidota > Bacteroidia > Flavobacteriales > Flavobacteriaceae > Capnocytophaga. The sequence continues at coordinate 6,634 of JAUNHN010000083.1, forward strand.
AAACTTATTATCAATATATTGAACTAATTTTTTATATTGGTTTTCCGTCAGATTAATTTTGATACAATCTTTATTTTCTTCTAAAGAATCATAAAAAGTACAGTGCATAGCCGAATCGCTCAATCCAAAAGCCGCTTTAAAAGCTGTTGAAAATTTCAAATCAGTCCAAGTAGGTGTGTTAAGGTAAAAACCTTTATCGCCCCAGGCAAATGCAATCCATTTATAATTAGATGATTGCGAACGAACATCTGTAAAAGGAATTTTTTCGTCCCAGCGAATGTATTCAGTATGAATGGGAAGAACCAAATCAGAATGTACTCCATTGGTTAATAGGAAGATACTTACTGTTTTTGGCTCATTTGTTTCTTTGGCAGAAATTCCTATCATAGGCAATAAAACTCCCAAAAGTATGTATAAGATAATAAAAGAAACAATGTATAATATTGTTTTTAATACAAATCTAAATGCTTTTTTCATTGTTTTATGCCAATTATTTTGGAAAAAATTAAAGTTTCTTTTTGTTCTTTACATCTTTGTCAGTTAGAGCTATTTTGATAACTTCGTCCATATCGCTAACATAATGGAATGTAAGTCCTTTTAAGTATTCTTCTTTTATTTCCAAAATATCTTTTTCATTTTCTTTACAAAGTATAATTTCCTTAATTCCAGCACGTTTACCTGCCAGAATTTTCTCTTTGATTCCGCCTACGGGCAGAACTTTACCACGTAATGTAATTTCACCAGTCATTGCCAAATGTTTTTTGACACATTTTTGAGTGAAAAGAGACATTAATGAGGTTAGCATTGTAATACCTGCACTTGGTCCATCTTTCGGGGTAGCTCCTTCAGGGACGTGAATATGAATATTATATTGGTCAAAGATAGCTGGGTCGAGGTTATATAATTCGGCATTAGCCTTAATATATTCCAAAGCGATAGTAGCCGATTCTTTCATTATTTTCCCCAAATTTCCTGTTATATTTAGGTTGCCTTTCCCTTTCGATAAAGTGGATTCAATAAAAAGAATATCTCCACCAACACTAGTCCACGCCAATCCTGTAACCACACCTGCTATGTCGTTGTTTTCATATTTATCTCGTTCCATTCGAGGTGCTCCTAAGATTTTTGTAAGGTCATCAATGGAAATTTTCGTATCAAAAGTTTCTTCCATTGCAATTGATTTGGCTCGATTTCGAACTACTTTGGCTATTTGTTTTTCCAATCCTCTGACGCCCGACTCACGAGTATAACCTTCTACGATGCGTTCGATTTCTTTTTTACCTATCTGAAAATCAGTTGATTTTATTCCGTGTTCTTCGAGTTGCTTTGGAAGTAAATGTTTCCGAGCAATTTCTATTTTTTCCTCAATGGTATAGCCCGTAACATTGAT
>JAUNHN010000083.1:8033-10642 GCA_030523915.1 Capnocytophaga sp.
GATAATTTCCATACGGTCGCGAAGAGCAGGCTGAATTGTTCCCAAATCATTGGCAGTAGCGATGAACATTACTTTTGATAAATCATAACCAAGTTCCAAGAAATTGTCATAAAATTCTTTATTTTGTTCAGGGTCAAGAACTTCGAGCATTGCTGATGAAGGGTCGCCCGTGTGGCTGTTGCTGAGTTTGTCAATCTCATCTAATACAAAAACGGGATTTGATGTTTTCGCTTTCTTGAGTAATTGCAAAATACGTCCTGGCATCGCTCCGATATAGGTCTTGCGATGTCCTCGAATTTCGGCTTCATCACGAAGTCCTCCTAATGACATACGTACATATTCCCGTTTTAAAGCCTTTGCGATAGACCTTCCCAATGATGTTTTTCCTACCCCAGGTGGTCCATAGAAGCACAAAATAGGCGATTTCATATCGTTACGAAGTTTCAAAACAGCCAAATATTCAATAATTCGACGTTTTACTTCATCTAATCCGTAATGGTCTTGGTCGAGAATACGTTGAGCTCGTTTTAGGTCGAAATTATCCTTTGAAAATTCATTCCATGGAAGCTCAAGCATTGTTTCCAAGTAATTACGCTGCACACCATAATCAGGACTTTGCGGATTGGTACGCTGTAATTTGCCTAATTCTTTTTCAAAATGTTCATTAATTTTTTCGTCCCACTTTTTGGTCAATGAACGTGATTTAAGTTCTTCAATTTCAGCTTCGTATGAAACTCCTCCTAATTCTTCTTGAATAGTTCGCATTTGCTGCTGTAAGAAATAATCACGTTGCTGTTTATCCAAATCGAAACGTACTTTGGACTGTATATCGTTACGAAGAGTAAGCCGTTGAAGTTCTACATTTAGATATTTTAATGTAGTTAAAGCTCTGTCTTTTAGATTGTTGATTTGTAATATTTCTTGCTTTTCTTTTACCGAAGCATTCATATTTGACGAGATAAAATTTATCAAAAATGAATTACTTTCGATATTTTTGATGGCAAAAGTAGCTTCTGAAGGAATATTTGGATTCTCGCGAATGATTTCAATAGCTAAATCTTTAACAGAATCAATAATAGCCCCAAATTCTTTATCGTTTGCTTTAGGTCTTATTTCGGCTACTTCTTTAACGGTAGCAGTTATGTATGGTTTTTCTTCCAGAACGGTGTCTATCTCGAAGCGTTTTTTTCCTTGTATGATGATGGTAGCATTCCCATCGGGCATTTTCAAAACTCTTAAAATACGAGCCACAGTTCCTAAATGGTAAATATCATCTTGTTTTGGATTTTCGATGTATTCATCGAATTGGGCTACTACTCCAATGATTTTTGAACCTTCATAGGCATCATTAATAAGCCGAACAGAAGCATCACGCCCCGCTGTGATAGGTATAACTACACCTGGAAATAAAACCGTATTGCGTAAAGGCAAGATAGGCAAGGTTTCAGGCAAAGATTCGTTTTGTATTTCTTCTTCATCTTCGGGAGTCATTAGTGGGATAAACTCTGCATCTCCATCTAAAGATTCATTCGAAAGACTGTCAAAATTTCCTATATTCATTTTCATATTTCGTTTGTATATGTCATTTTGTCTTGAAATTATAATTATTTCTGACCAATGAAAAATGTTTATTTATTTTTATATGTTTGTATATCAGCAGTTTAATTGTTGTTCTGAATAAATATATCTATATGTTGCAATAGTTATGCCAAGAAAAATGACTTTAATTGATTATCATTTTTTAAATTTAGAAAGAAACCATAGCTTCATAAAAATCCGTTTCGTCAATTCCCATATTTTGACAAACCCATTTAGCTCCTTCTACATCAATAACTCTCTGTGAATCAATATTTTCAAGCGGAAGTTCGCCTTCATTGGTGATAAGGAAAATGGCTTGGTTATCTATTTGATAATGAGGAGTTTTGTATTCTAATTTTCGGATAGGATTAGTTGTATCTTCTACGATTTCTTGCAGTAAAGTATCTTCCGCATTGTAAATCAGAATGCCTCCTTTGGTAATACTGTCGATGAAAGTGCTGTATTTATCAAGGTTTTCATTTGTTGAAATGTTGCCAATCAAAGCCACAGTAGGGTGGTATGAATGGAATGCTGGCGTAGGGAACAACGGAGAAAAATTTTTTTCATTACCTTCGATAACCACAAATTCCGCATTTTCAGCAATATGGAGCCGCTTTTCGGACAAAATACTTTCCTGCCAATAGTCGATAGGAATATTATGAAAACTCATTGTGTGCAGTATCATTTTGATAATGTGTGCTTTACCATCATTTCCAGCGATAACTACTCGGGTTTTATTTTTGAAATATTCATAAATAAACTCCGAAAAAGAAATATTTTTTAATCCTAAGTTATTGGTTTTTAATAAGTCAGGATGATTTTCTGAAATGTTTTTACCTACAACCACAAGGTCAATAGAGGTAGTAATTTCGTTATTTTTTGAAGTAATAATGTCTGTTTTGGACAATTCTGACATCAAATTTTGTAATAGAAAATCATCATTCAGTATAAAGTGTATTCTCATTTTGTTAACTATTGAAATCTGTGCAAAAATAGTGGATTATTATTGATTTTACAAGGTAAATATTTGT
>JAUNHN010000084.1 GCA_030523915.1 Capnocytophaga sp.
TTAAAGAAAATATTTTTGAAAGTAGAAACTAAACTATCAACTACGAAGAAAATAATTAAGAAAGGATAATACAACAAAAAAAGATATAGTATTTCTTAGGATATATGCTGTTCTTTACGTTTTAGCCTCTATTTAGAGTATATTTAATGGTATTTCGTATAGAAGTTTTCAGAATTTTAATGATATGATTGATGAAACATTCTCAGCTACTTCTATTTATATGTAATTTCTTGAAGGAAAATTATTTAGTAATATAAAGTATAAAAATAAAATAAGGGGTTTCCTTTTGGGAACCCCCTTGCTTTGTGATGATTATCTTAGTTCGTGAAAAGCAACTCACGATATTTAGTAAGAGTCCACAGCTCGTCGTCTACCATTGTTTCTAATTTATCGCAATGATAACGAATTTCATCGAAGAAAGGCTTTACTTTATTGCAATACTCAAAGGCTTTTTTCTCTTCGTTTTCTAATTTATTAGCTTTTTTTCGAGCTTCTATCATTGCATCTACTTTGGTATGAATCATTTTGATGTGTTCCGAAATACGTTTGATGAGTTCCATTTGTTCGGCGGCTACTTCTTGGTAGTTTTCGCCAAAGATTTCTTTTAATCCTCTTACATTTTCGATAAGGGTATTCTGATATTTTACAGCAGTAGGGACTACGTGATTACGAGCGATGTCTCCAATAAGGCGACCTTCTATCTGAATGTTTTTGGCATACTCTTCCAGCTCGATTTCATAGCGTGCGTGAATCTCTACTCGCGTCATTACTTTTAATTCTTCGAATAGAGCGATTGCTTTCTCAGAAATATTGGCTTTTAATGCCTCAGGAGTAGTTTTGTTATTGCTCAAACCTCTTTTAGCGGCTTCTTTTTCCCACGCGTCGCTGTATCCATCTCCTTCAAAGCGGATTTTTTTGGATTGTTTGATGTATTCACGAAGAACATTGAAGATAGCTTCATCTTTTTTAAGCCCTTTACTATCGATTAAGCTATCTACTTCTTTTTTGAATTCGATGAGTTGCTTTGCAACGATGGAATTTAGTACAGCCATTGGCTTTCCACAGTTGGCTTTAGAGCCTACTGCACGGAATTCGAATTTATTTCCAGTAAAGGCAAAAGATGACGTGCGGTTTCTGTCTGTGTTATCCAAGAATAAATCAGGGATTTTGCCTACTACGTTGAGTTTTAAATCTGTTTTTTCTTCAGGAGAAAGTTTTCCTGTGGAGACATCTTCTAATTCGTCCAATACTTTGGTAAGTTGCTCCCCGATAAAAACTGAGACGATAGCAGGAGGAGCTTCATTTGCTCCCAAACGATGGTCATTACTAGCCGATGCGACAGAGGCTCTGAGTAAGTCTTCATATTCATAAACGGCTTTTATTGTACAGATGAAAAAAGTCAAAAATTGTAGGTTTTTCATCGGGGTTTTACCTGGTGCCAAAAGATTTACACCAGTATCCGTTGCCAACGACCAATTGTTATGCTTACCAGAGCCGTTTACTCCTGCAAAGGGTTTTTCGTGAAAAAGCACGGCAAAGTCGTGGCGTTCAGCGATTTTGTTCATTACGTCCATTAGTAATGAATTTTGGTCTACTGCAAGGTTTGCTTCTTCAAAAATAGGAGCTAATTCAAATTGATTTGGAGCAACTTCATTATGTCTTGTTTTAACGGGAATGCCTAAAAGTAAACACTCTTGTTCCAAGTCACGCATATAGCTGAGTACACGATCTGGAATTGAACCAAAATAATGGTCATCAAGCTGTTGCCCTTTGGCAGGTGTATGTCCCAAAAGGGTGCGTCCAGCTAAAATTAGGTCAGGACGAGTTTGTGCCAAGGCTTTATCTACTAAGAAATATTCCTGTTCCCAGCCTAATGTAGGAATTACTTTAGTTACATTTTTGTCAAAATATTTGGCAACATCGGTTGCGGCTTGGTCGATAGCCGTTAGGGCTTTTAATAAGGGGGTTTTATTATCGAGGGCTTCCCCTGTATATGAGATGAAAATAGTAGGTATACAAAGTGTTGTTCCGTATACAAATGGAGGTGAAGAAGGGTCCCAAGCGGTGTAGCCACGAGCCTCGAATGTGTTTCGGATACCTCCGTTAGGAAAGCTCGAAGCGTCTGATTCTTGTTGTACTAACTGTCCTCCTCCAAATTTTTCGATAGCTCTATCTCTGCTTATAGGCTCAAAAAAAGCATCGTGTTTTTCAGCGGTAGTCCCTGTTAGTGGCTGAAACCAATGCGTATAATGTGTAGCTCCTTTTGTGATAGCCCAATCACGCATAGCAGCGGCTACTTGGTCGGCTATTTTTCGGTCTATTTTTGCTCCATAATGAATGGAATTCATTACACTTTCGAAGGCTTCATTAGTCATAAATTGACGCATAGCCTCTTCGTTAAATACATTTTTTCCGAAAAGTTCGGAACGTTTTCCTTTTTCTGTAATTAAAATAGGTTTTCTTGAACCTACTTCTTTCAAAGCATTAAATCTTAAATTTGGCATAATTTCGTGTTTTTGATGGGGCAAAGTTATAAAAATAATATTAATTTGCAAATTGACCTATAAAAAAATAGGGGGTGTTGTGAAAAAAAAATAATATTTTTTATTAAAAGGGGGGTATACGTAGTAAGATGTAATTATATTCGAGGTAAATTAAACAGATGAAAAGCTGTAATGTTTTCTTAAATTTTTGGTTACTTCTAGATGATAATTTAGTAATGATTTTATAATATACTCATTACTATTATTTTACATTCGTGATATAGTTTTGCCTCAGAAAAATGATACTGCTATGAACAGAATTTTATAGATTCTATTCTCAATACGGAATAATATTAGGAGTGGCAAGAACAATAATTGACCCAGAACGAGACAAACCATTCCTTTTTAATTATCGAAATTAGCTTTTCTTTCATATAACTTTGAATAGGCAACCTTTTTGTAGGTTGTCTATTTTTTATAAAACGATGATTAATGAAGATTTTTTGTTTTTCTTTGAATTGTTATTTAAAATATTGTTGTACCTTTGTGAGTTGAATAATCTAAAAATATAGGAATATGTTACAACTTACGTTTGTTAGGGAGAACAAAGACGTTGTTTTAAACGGACTTAAAAAACGAAATTTCAAGGAATTACATTTGGTAGACGAAATCATTAGTTTAGATGAAAAACGCCGTGCTACCCAAACAGAATTGGATAATATATTGGCAGAATCGAACAATATTTCAAAAGAAATTGGCGTTTTATTCAAGGCAGGAGAAACCGAAAAAGCCAATACCTTGAAAGCAAAAACAGGTGAACTTAAAGATAAATCCAAAACCTTGTCCGATGCACTGAATGAGATTTCGGAAAGCCTTAACGGATTGTTGTACCGCATTCCGAATATTCCGAATGAATTAGTGCCTTTTGGCGTATCAGACACTGATAATGAAGTGGTTTTTGAAGCAGGTGAAGTACCTAATTTAGGAAATAACGCATTGCCTCACTGGGAGTTATCTAAAAAATACGACATCATCGACTTCGAGTTGGGGGTGAAAATTACGGGAGCTGGTTTTCCTGTTTACAAAGGAAAAGGAGCAAAATTGCAACGTGCGTTAATCACGTATTTCTTAGATAAAAATACCGAAGCTGGTTACCAAGAGTTTCAAGTGCCTCACGTGGTGAATGAAGCATCGGGCTACGGAACGGGGCAATTGCCTGATAAAGAGGGACAAATGTACCACGTTGGGATAGACGATTTGTACCTTATCCCTACGGCAGAAGTACCTGTAACTAACTTTTTCAGAGATGTGTTAGTGTCTGAAAATGAGTTGCCTATCTGTTGTACGGCGTATACTCCTTGCTTTCGTAGAGAAGCAGGAAGCTATGGGGCTCACGTGAGAGGACTGAACCGCTTACATCAGTTTGACAAAGTGGAAATCGTACGAGTGGAACACCCTGAAAACTCCTACAAAGCCTTAGAATCAATGGTAGAACACGTAAAATCAATTTTGAACGAATTGAAGTTGCCGTATCGTATTTTGCGTTTGTGTGGTGGGGATTTAGGATTTACTTCGGCATTGACATACGATTTCGAGGTATATTCCACAGCACAGCAGAAGTGGCTGGAAATCAGTTCGGTATCTAACTTTGAAACTTTCCAAGCGAATCGTCTAAAATTGCGTTACAAAGACAGCGATGGTAAAAATAAATTGGCTCACACCCTAAATGGAAGTTCGTTAGCCTTGCCACGTGTATTAGCAGGAATTTTAGAAAATTATCAAACCGAAGATGGTATCGTTATCCCAGAGATATTGAGAAAATACACAGGTTTTGATAAAATATAATTTTTAAATGAAGAAGCTGCCTTTTGGGCAGTTTTTTTATGTGTATTTACTGCTAATATACGAAATACTGAATATTCGTGGTGAAATAAGCTATTGCCAACAGCATAGAGTTATGAATGAAAATGGATATTTATAAAAAAAATATTGTTTTTATTTTAGGTTGATTTCTAAATAAAAGTTTGTTTTGTTATAGCTTTTTTATACTTTTGTGCAAACCTTAATTACTGATGAAAAACTTTCTGTACATATTATTTTTTTTCACTTTTTGCAATGTTTTTCCGCAAGAAATTACTACTGAAAAAGACCTCAAAGTGGGGCTTGTACTCAGTGGTGGTGGAGCTAAGGGATTGGCACATATTGGAGTATTAAAGGTTTTGGAAGAAGCGGGGGTACGCATTGATTATATTGGTGGGACGAGTATGGGAGCCATAGTCGGAGCGATGTATTCTGCAGGATATTCGGCTAATGAATTAGATTCTATTTTTCAGCAATTAGATTTTAATAAACTTATTCAAGACCAAACCTCCCGACGAGCCAAGTCATTACACGAGAGATATTTACACGACCGATATGCCGTAGCACTTCCTTTTAATGATTTTAAAATAGGTTTTCCACGTGCCGTTTCCAAAGGACAGAATTTATACAATGAATTTGTAAAATTATTGTATCCTGTGAGCGATATTTATGATTTTTCAAAACTTTCGATACCATTTTTGTGTGTAGCAACCAATATAGAAACAGGACAGGAGGTGGTACTGGAAAGTGGTTTTTTGCCCAAAGCCATAATGGCAAGTGGTTCTTTTCCTTCGTTATTTGATTTGGTAGAAATAGACGGCACTCTTTTAACCGATGGAGGAATTGCTAATAATTACCCGATTGATGAGGTAAAAGCAAAAGGAATGGATATTATTATCGGGGTAGATGTACAAAGTCCTTTAAATGAGAAAGATAAAATACAATCTGTTTTTGGCGTTTTATCACAAATTAGTTCTTTTCCGATGGTAAATGATATGCCAGAAAAAGCCCAGAAAACAGATGTGTACATCAAGCCTAATATTATTGGTTTTAACGTAGTTTCATTTGATAAAGGTGATATAATTATCAAAAATGGAGAAACTGCGGGGCGGGAATTTTTGGAAAAATTTAAAGAAATAGCTTCGCTTCAAAAGCATAAAGATGAAACTCCCGAAAAAATAGCCAAGATAGATTCTTTTTATTTAAAAGATATTCATTTTCACGGTAATGAGCATTATTCCCGAAGCTATTTACGAGGAAAGTTGCATTTAAAGGAACTTGAAAAGAAAATATCGTTCACTCAGCTGGAAAACGGAATTACAAACATAATGGCTACCCGAAATTTTAACTCAATTCATAATCAAAAAAGTCATACGGAAGAAGGAGAACACATTGACTTTGTGATACGAGAAAATCCTGAACGTACTTTTCTCAAGCTGGGATTACATTATGACGACTTGTTCAAAACAGGATTTTTACTGAATTATACCAAACATTATGCCATACAAACTGATGATTTTCTGTCACTTGACGTTGTACTGGGAGATAATTTTCGCTATCAATTTGATTATTTTGTAGACAAAGGATTTTATATAAGTTACGGCTTTCGGTCAAAATACAATCAATTCTATCGCAACATAAAAACCGACCTCATAGCTGCCTATGACATTGAAGTGTCTAACATTAACAAAATGAACGTAGAAGCCTCTGATTTAATCAATCAGCTTTATCTTCAAACCCTTTCGGGCAACGGTTTTGTTTTTGGGGTAGGGTTAGAACATCGGAAGATTAAAATCAATACTGAAAATGTATTTTTCTCAAGAACAGATTTTACATCTTCGTATACGGAAAATTCGCACTTCGGGAGTATGTATACGTATCTGAAATACGATTCGTATAATAATTCGCTCTTCCCCTCAAGAGGCGTGTTTCTTAATATGAATTTTAACTTATATATGTTAGCAAGTGCTTATGAAAATTTTAATAAATTTTCGATAGGACAAGCCGAATTGGGTTTTGCCGTTCCGATACTTCCCAAACTTTCTACTCGATTTACTTTCAGTGGAGGAGTTACCATTGGGGCAAATGACGTGTATTCATTAGATTTTTTCTTTGGAGGATATAATAAAAATGCTTTCAGTAATTACATTCCATTTTATGGATATGATTTTTTGAGTTTTGGTGAAAAAAATTATCTGAAAACAGACGTTACAGTTGATTTTAACTATTACAAACGGCATCATATTTTATTACACGCCAATGTAGCAAAAGTGGATAATCAGCTGTTTAAAAGCCTGAATTGGAAGTCTTATCCTGATTTTTCGGGGTACGGAATCGGGTATAGTATTGATAGTATTTTAGGACCTATTGAATTAAAATGTACTTATTCGCCCGAAATTAAGAAAGCTGTTTGGTTTCTCAATGTAGGATATTGGTTTTAGGTCAAATTTTTTATTTTCCGTTTTGGTTTCTAACTTTTAGCTTTATATTTGCATCATTATAATTATAATTTATGGAATGCATTAGTGTTTTTGATATGTTAAAAATAGGTGTGGGACCTTCTAGCTCACATACATTAGGTCCGTGGCGTGCTGCGGAGGCTTTTCTCAATGAATTAAAATCACAAGAACTACTTCACAGAACTCAAAAAGTACAAGTGAATTTATACGGTTCACTTTCTCTGACAGGGAAAGGACACGCAACTGATTTGGCTGTAATGCTCGGGCTTAGTGGTGCCGACCCAGAGTATGTACCTATTGAAAGCCTTGATGTTATCATTACAGCGATTAATAAAAATAAAGAAATTTTCTTGGGAAATGAACTTATAGTGAAGTTCAATCCAGCAGAAGATATTGTTTTCAATCGAAATTTTCTTCCTTTTCACGCAAATGGTATTGCTTTTACAGCTAAGGGCGATGATTTTGAATATCATTCTACGTTTTATTCCGTAGGAGGGGGGTTTATTGTAAAAGAAGAAGATGAAAAACATTCAAAAATTGCCGAAAATACGAATAAATTTCCATTTCCTATTGAAAAAGCTACTGAATTATTAAATTATTGTAAGAAAGAAGGTAAAAAAATATCCGAAATCGTATATGAAAATGAAAAATCATTACGTTCAGAAGAAGAAATTGACCGAGAATTACTTCGCATTTGGCAAACGATGCTTGAATGTATTTATATCGGTTGCCATACCGAAGGAATACTCCCTGGAGGATTAAATGTCCGTCGTAGAGCTTATGATATTCATAAAAATTTAATAGGAGTAATAACCTATAATAGTCCTGAAAGTTGGCTTACTTCAATTAAAAAGACAGAAATCAAATTTCGAGAAATTCTTAAATGGGTAAATTGTTTTTCATTGGCAGTAAACGAAGTAAATGCTTCGTTAGGGCGTGTAGTAACAGCACCAACTAACGGAAGTGCAGGCGTGATTCCTGCCGTGATTCTCTATTATTTGGTTATCGAAAATCATGATGCTACCGAGGAGCAAATCAAGCAATTTTTATTAGTTGCAGGCGAAGTGGGAAGCCTATTCAAAAAAGGAGCTACGATTTCCGCCGCTATGGGAGGTTGCCAAGCCGAAATAGGAGTTTCATCGGCGATGGCTGCGGCAGCTCTTTGTGAATTGATGGGAGGCTCACCCGAACAAGTGATGATTGCTGCCGAAATAGCTATGGAACATCATTTAGGACTTACTTGCGACCCCATAGGTGGATTGGTGCAAGTACCTTGTATCGAACGAAATGCAATGGGAGCTATTAAGGCAATTAATGCCGCCGAATTAGCTATTGAAACCGACCCTAAAAATGCAAAAGTTCCTCTGGATAAGGTAATTAATACGATGTGGGAAACTGCCAAAGATATGAATTCCAAATATAAAGAAACCTCAGAAGGAGGATTGGCAGTTGCTGTAAGTTTTGCAGATTGCTAATATTTTATAATTTATAATGTGATGACTATCAACTGTAAAGGAGAACTCATATCGCTTTACAAACCCAAAGTAATGGGAATATTGAATATCACTCCCGATTCCTTTTTCCAAGGAAGCCGTGTTACTGATGCTGATGTACTAAACAGAACTGAGCAGATGCTAACCGAAGGAGCTGATTTCATTGATATTGGCGGATATAGCACTCGCCCCAATGCCTCTGAAGTAACTCAGAATGAGGAGCTACTTCGTGTGATTCCCATTGTGAAATCACTTGTGAGGCATTTTCCACAAATAAGATTGTCGATAGATACTTTCCGTTCGGAAGTAGCTCGACAGGCTTTATCGGAAGGAGCTTGTATAGTGAATGATATTTCGGCTGGGCAACTTGATGAACGTATGTGGGAAGTGGTGGCAACATATCAAGTACCATACATAGCAATGCACCTTGTAGGAACGCCACAAACTATGCAACAGCACACCTCCTATGAAAATATCATTACCGAAATGGTGTATTATTTTTCCGAAAAAAAAGCAAAAGCTCAAAAATTTGGAATAAATGACTTTATCATAGACCCAGGTTTGGGCTTCTCAAAGACGTTAGACCAAAATTACGAAATTTTGCGGCATCTAAATCTATTCACACAACTTGATGTACCTATTTTGATAGGAGCTTCACGTAAATCAATGCTTTATAAACTATTGGGAATTACTCAAGATGACGCCTTAAATGCCACTTCGGTAGTAAATACCATTGCTTTGATGAAAGGAGCTTCTATTTTGAGAGTACACGATGTAAAACAAGCTAAAGAATGTGTGGAAATTTTTAATAAAACTTTTGAAAAATGAAAAAAATAACGTTTTTTTTTGTTATATTATTTGTTTTCTTTTCTTGTAATAAGCGTTATGTGCAATTACCGCAAGTGTCAGGAACTAATCTTTTAAAGGAAATCCAAGATTATTCTATGGTCTACATTTTCTTTGATGAAGCCACCCAAACAGCAGAATTGAACAAAAATAATCTAATTACTTCTACACATTGGGTTTTTAATGTGGACAAACGCCTTTCATTAGCCCAAGCGGGAGCTAAAATAGTAGCATTGCAAAAAAAGAAAGACGCACCGAATATTCACAAAAATCCCAATTCACGGAATTTCTTTTCGGTAGCAGATATGACTGAAAAGAAGTTAAGATTCCTTGAATTTACCAAAACACAATTTTCTTTTGTTTCAGAAGGAAATCAATTGCCTGAAAATGTGTTAAATACAGATGAATTAAAACACTTTTCAAATCAAGTGAAAAACGATAAAAACAGCATTCCTAAGATAATTTCTGTGGAAGGAAGCGTTTCATTTCAAGATTTTATTTTATTTTTACAGAAAATTCAAGAAGAAGGTGTTTTTTTTGAGAAAATAATTATTAATTAAAAAATTAAGTCCCTTGAAACTATTTGAGATTTTAGATTTTTCAGTAACAGATGTTATTGATATTCTGCTTGTTGCATTATTGCTTTATTATGTTTACAAATTGGTTAGGGGTACGGTTGCCATTAATATTTTTATGGGAATCGTGATTATTTATCTGATTTGGAAAATAACGGAAGCCTTACAAATGCAGTTACTTAGTAGTATTTTGGGGCAATTTATTGGTGTAGGAGTTTTTGCTCTGATAGTAGTTTTTCAGCAAGAAATCCGAAAATTTTTACTGACGATTGGTTCTACCAATATTGCAGCACGAAATAAGTTCTCCAAAACATTCCAATTCTTAAAATATACTCGTAAGGGAACAGCATTAGATGTAAGAGCCTTAGTTTCAGTATGTAAAAAACTTGGTGCATCACATACTGGGGCATTGATTGTGTTAGAACGAAATGTACCTTTGGATTTTGTTCGCGAAACGGGTGATAAGGTAAATATTGAATTTTCTGAACCTATTATAGAAAGTATCTTCTTTAAAAACAGCCCTTTACACGATGGAGCGACTATCATAGAAGGAAATTTTATTGTAGCCACTCGTGTTATTTTGCCTGTGGCGGGAGAAAACAGATTGCCCAAGCGTTATGGGCTACGTCATCGAGCGGCTGTTTCTATTTCAGAAAAAACCGATGCTAGTGCACTTGTCGTTTCAGAAGAAACAGGAAAGATTTCATATATCAAAAGTGGTGATTTTATCACATATAAATCTGATGAAGAACTTATACAACTGATTGAAAAAGACCTAAATAGGTAATGAAAGAAGATTTTTTATATTACTTATGGGAATCCAAAAAAATACCTCAAAATACACAATTAACTTCTGGGGAAGTACTTCTTA
>JAUNHN010000003.1:0-23550 GCA_030523915.1 Capnocytophaga sp.
AGTTTGACAAGGGTATTTTGAAGAGCAACTCTTTGGATAGATAGATTTTATTATGAGTGATTAAAAATATTTTCAAAGAAAACCAAACCATAATTAAATACATAAATTATTATGAATTTATCGCAAAAAATATGTTTACTATTGTTGGGAGTTTCCCCAATAGCTTTATTTTCACAACAAACTCCTGCGGATTATATCAATCCGTTTATAGGAACATCCAATTTTGGAGCTACACACCCTGGAGCGATAGTTCCTCGAGGAATGTTAAGCATTTCGCCTTTCAATGTAGCTTTTGATACTACGGGAGTGAAAAATCCGTTAGAAAAAGACAGTCGCTGGTTATCAAATCCTTACGTAAACGAAAATACATTCCTGACAGGATTTACTCACGCCAATATGAGTGGCGTAGGCTGCCCAGAGTTGGGGGTTATCATTGCGATGCCTACCACAGGAAAGCTCGAAGTAAATCACCTGAAATATGGGTCTACTTATACGCAGGAAAAGGCTTCAGCGGGATATTATAGCACGTATATCAATAAATATGGCGTAAAAACTGAAATGACCGCTTCGGCACGTGCGGGGGTAAGTCGTTATCACTTCCCAAAAGGTGAAGCTAATGTGCTTCTTAATCTGGGTTTGGGACTTACTAATGAAAAAGGAGCTGTGCTTAAGATTAATTCGCCCACCGAAGTACAAGGAATGCGAATGGTAGGAACATTCTGTTATAATAGCCCTGAATTAGCATATCCTATTTATTTTGTAGCTAAATTATCAAAACCTGCTACAAATTATGGAATATGGCATAAACCCGAAAAACACCAAGGCGTAGAGGCTCAATGGATGTGGTATAATGATGACCTTCGGCTAAAAGACGGCTTCCAACGAGAAGTAATCGGTGATAGCATTGGAGCGTATTTCCAATATAAATTTGACAAAGACGAAATCGTGGAACTCAGAGTGGGAATTTCATACGTAAGTATCGAAAACGCTCGGGAAAATTTAGAAAAAGAAATCGGAGAAAAATCCTTTGATAAAGTACATGAAATAGCTAAAAATCAATGGAATAAACAAATACACGCCGAAGTGGAAGGAGGAACTGATGACCAAAAAACGATTTTCTATACAGGGTTCTATCACGCTTTGATTCACCCTCATTTTTTTAATGATGTGAATGGTGATTATCCGCAAAGTACGACTAACAAAATAGGAAAATCTGACCATCGATATACCGTATTTTCGCTTTGGGATACTTACCGAAATTATCACCAATTGATGACTTTACTCTATCCTAAAGAGCAACTCGGAATGGTCAAAACGATGCTTGACATTTATGACGAAAGCGGCTGGCTTCCGAAGTGGGAACTGAATTCTACCGAAACCTTTACAATGGTAGGCGACCCAGCCAGTATCGTCCTTGCCGATACATATTTGCGGGGAATTACTGAGTTTGACGTAGAAAAAGCCTACGAAGCAATGCTAAAAGGAGCAAATACATTGGAGAAAAACCCGATTCGTCCTGGTGTAGGTGAGTACTGGAAGTTAGGATATTTGAGCGTTGACGGAGGAGTAAAAGGTCCCGTTTCCACTACACAAGAGTATAACATAGCTGATTTTGCGATTGCCCAACTGGCAAAAAAACTTGGCAAAAACAAAGATTATGAAAAATACAGCAAACAATCACTTTCATACCGAAAATTATTCGACAAACAAACTCATTTGCTCCGTCCTCGCCATGCCGATGGCAAGTGGTACGCCCCTTTTAACCCTGAAAGTGGTGCAAATTTTGCGGAAAATGTAGGTTACATAGAAGGAAATGCGTGGCAGTATGTATATATGGTTACACACGATGTAAAAGGAATGATAAAAATGATGGGAGGCGAAAAACAGTTTGAGAAGCAATTGGATTTTATTTTTGAAAGTGGGCAATATGATATGGCAAATGAGCCTGATATCGCATACCCGTATCTGTATAATTACATCAAAGGAAGTGAATGGAAAACCCAAAAATGTATTCACAATTTGATAGAAAAATATTTCCAAAACAAACCCGCTGGGCTACCTGGTAATGAAGATACTGGAGTGATGTCGGCTTGGCTTATTTACGGAATGATGGGCTTCTATCCGATAACTCCTGGCGAACCTATTTATACCTTTACTTCGCCCAAATTCAATAAAATAAAACTTACGTTGGACAAAGAATATTATCCTAATGGCGAACTAATTATTGAATCCAATGCTTCGCCCGAAAATATTTATATAAAGCAAATTTATATAGACGAAAAGCCGTATAATTCCTACTTCATCACCCACGAACAACTCAAAAAAGCCAAAAAAATACGTTTTGAACTGAAAAGCCAAAGATAATTTTAATAGTTTAAAACCAAATGTCTACTGATTACGAGCTTATTGAATCATTAAAAAACATCCCACTACGGAAAATTATTCACGTGGATATGGATGCTTTTTATGCTTCGGTGGAACAGCTTGATAATCCAGAACTTAGAGGCAAACCCATAGCGGTAGGAGGAGCAGAAGCACGGGGCGTGGTGGCTGCAGCGAGTTATGAAGCCCGTAAGTTTGGGGTGCGAAGTGCTATCAGCGGAGCCAAAGCAAAGCATTTATGCCCTGATTTGATTTTTATAAGTCCGCGTTTCGAACGGTATAAAGAAATTTCAAAGCAAATCCGTTCCATTTTTTATGAATATACTGATTTGGTTGAACCTTTATCATTAGATGAAGCCTACTTAGATGTAACCCATAACAAGAAAAATAATCCTTCGGCGACGCTCATTGCTACGGAAATACGTCAGCGGATTTTTGAAACTACGGGACTAACTGCCTCAGCAGGAATTTCTATCAATAAGTTTGTTGCAAAAATAGCCAGTGATTTTAACAAACCCAATGGGCAGAAAACTGTTACAATCCACGAAATTCAAGATTTTTTGGATATACTTGACGTCAAAAAATTCTATGGTATAGGCAAAGTAACTGCCGAAAAAATGTACCTAAAAGGTATTTTTACGGGGCGGGATTTGCGAAATCAGTCATTAGAATTTCTTGAAACTCATTTTGGCAATAGTGGGAGGTATTATTATCAATTAGCTCGAGGTATCCATTTGAGCGAAGTAAAACCTTATCGATTGCCCAAATCGTTGGGGGCAGAGCATACATTTTCCCAAAATATTACCAGTGAAGTGTATATGGAAGAAAAGCTAATTGACATTGCTAAAGAGCTGAGTAATCGTATGTTACGGAAACAATTAGCAGGAAAAACCATTACATTAAAAATAAAATATAGTGATTTTTCGGTCAATACACGTAGCAAAACACTTTTGCAATACATTGATAAAGAGGACGATATATTCAATTACGCACGTGAATTGTTATACCAACAATCGTTAGAAAATTCTGTCCGATTATTGGGGATTTCCCTA
This sequence comes from Capnocytophaga sp., assembly GCA_030523915.1. Classification (GTDB taxonomy): domain Bacteria; phylum Bacteroidota; class Bacteroidia; order Flavobacteriales; family Flavobacteriaceae; genus Capnocytophaga. The sequence goes on from JAUNHN010000003.1 coordinate 3,435, forward strand.
TCCAATCTGAATAATAAACCTGAGAAAAATCCCCAAAAACCGAATCCTAAATACATTCAATTAAAATTACAATTTCCTGATTTATAATTTTTTAATCACTTTCTCAAAAGCTCGAATGGTAGTATCTAAATCTTCATACGAAAGAGCATCATTCAAGAAATAGCTTTCGAAAGCACTCGGAGGCAGATAAATCCCTTCAGCGAGCATTCCGTGAAAGTATTTTTTGAATAATTCCATATCACTTTTAGCAGAAGAACCAAAATCAACTACTTCATTTTCATTAAAATGCAATGAAATCATGGAACCAAATCGATTGATTTGGTACGGAAGGCTTGTTTTTGAAATTACGTTTTCGAAACCTTGATGAAGGTATTCTGTTTTTTGGGCAAGACTCTCAAATACTTGCGGATTATTATTTAGCTGAGTAAGCATCGCCAAACCAGCACTCATTGCCAACGGATTTCCGCTGAGTGTTCCTGCCTGATACACAGGACCTTCGGGAGCGAGAAAACGCATAATCTCATTGCGTGCAGCAAAAGCTCCCACAGGAAGCCCTCCACCGATTACCTTTCCAAAAGTTACAATATCTGCCTGAATATTAAACACTTGCTGAGCTCCGCCCTTTGCCAAACGGAAGCCAGTCATCACTTCATCAAAAATGAGCAAAGCCCCATTTTCTGTACACAATCTGCGTAAATCTTCCAAAAATCCTTTTTTCGGAGGAATACACCCCATATTTCCAGCCACAGGCTCGATGATAACTCCTGCAATTTGATTTTTATTGGCTTCAAATAAAGTTTTTACAGATTCAATATTGTTATATGTTGCCAGAAGAGTATCTTTGGCAGTACCTTGTGTAATACCAGGGCTGTTAGGACTTCCGAAGGTAACGGCTCCACTTCCAGCCTGAATTAAAAACGAGTCAGAATGCCCGTGGTAGCAACCTGCAAATTTGATGATTTTTTCACGATTCGTATAACCACGTGCCAAGCGAATAGCACTCATACAAGCCTCCGTACCGCTATTTACAAAACGGATTTTATCAATATTTGGTACCATTGACACCGCCAGCTCAGCTATTTGAATTTCGATTTGAGTAGGTATCCCGAAAGAAGTCCCTTTTTTTGTTTTTTCGATAATAGCGTCAATTACAGGCTGATAGGTATGTCCAAAAATCAATGGTCCCCACGAGGCTATGTAATCAATATACTTGTGGTTATCCTCATCAAATAGGTAAGCTCCTTTGGCTTCTTTGACAAAAATAGGTTCTCCTCCCACAGCATTGAATGCCCTTACGGGAGAATTTACTCCCCCAGGTAATACTTTTTTGGCTTGAGCAAATAGCTCACTACTTCTTTTATATAACATTTTTTTGTAATTGTAAATTATTTGGTTTTGCAAAGATAAACTTTTATGAAAAACAAAAGAAATATATTTTCAACAAAAATCATAAAATAATTTTTTCATAAAACCATTGTGAAGCTGCCTTTTATCCAGCGTTAAAAAAAGTTAAAGTTAAAATTTTTATTATTTATAATATATATTCTATAAAAATTACTTTCAAATAAAAAACATTGTTTTTCAAATACTTACATATACAGGTTTAAAATTAATCGTTTGATAAATAGCAAATTATACACAACTATTTTTTAAAAATAAAATTGCTATTTAGTTTATAATTTTCTTAAAAAAATGATATAAAAACAATTTATTCACTAAAAATGAATAAAATATTATTTTTAATGATTAAAATTTATATCCTGACTAACACTTCTGATTCTTTAATTAAAAAATTTGGATTTCATTAAAGAATTTGCAATTTTTGTATCGGCTAATTAAAAATAGATAAAAACATGAAGGAAAAATTAATTTGGACAGTATCGTTGTTTTTCTTGGCATTGCAATTCACATTTGCACAAGAAAAAGCGGTTACAGGGACGGTAAAGGATGAAACAGGAATGCCTTTACCTGGGGCGTTAAAGGAACTACACGTGGAGTAGCTACAGATTTCGATGGACATTATACCATCAAAGCTAATGTAGGCGAAGTACTTCGGTTTGTAAGTATCGGTTTTTCTACGGTAGAGAAACCAGTAGGCACTTCATCAACGATTGATGTAACAATGCAAGAAGAAGCTCAGCAATTGGGAGAAGTGGTTGTTACCGCAATGGGGGTTACTCGTAGTGAAAAATCATTAGGATATGCAACTCAAAAAGTTGATGCCGAAAGTTTGACACAAGGAGCTAACTCTAATATGGCTACAGCCTTACAAGGTAAAGTGTCAGGTATTGAAATTACACAATCTTCAGGGATGCCAGGTAGTTCATCAAGCATTACTATACGTGGAGCTCGTTCATTTACTGGGAATAACGCTCCTTTATATGTGATTGACGGAATGCCCGTAGCTTCTACAGCTGATGTTAGTACAGGTAATTCTGTTACAGGTTCTGATTATGCTAATAGAGCTGTTGACATTGACCCTAATGACATTGCTGATATTCAAATATTGAAAGGTCAAGCTGCATCGGCTTTGTATGGTATGCGAGCATCTAATGGAGTGATTTTGATTACAACTAAAAGCGGAAAAGGGAAAACAGAAAAACCAGAGTTTACATATAACTCAAGTACTTCTTTTGATGTACTTGCTACTAAACCAGATTTACAAAAAGAATATGCTCAAGGCTTTAGAGGAGCATATAACCCTAATACATCTTTGTCATGGGGACCAAAGATATCAGAATTACCTAATGACCCAACTTATGGAGGTAACGTAGCAAATCAATACACGAATACTTTTGGACTTCAACAAGGCAAATATTATGTTCCTCAAAGAGCAAGAGCTGGGTTAGACCCTTGGGCTACACCACAAGTGTATGATAATGTAGGACAGTTTTTTAGAACAGGCTATAATATAAACCATTCATTTAATGTAGCACAAGGTTTTGAGAGAGGAAATTATTCTTTCTCATTAGGAAATACCTCAACTCAAGGGATAGTTCCATCAACGGAAATGTCACGAACTACTGCTAAATTGGGTGCAGAGTTAATCATTTCAGAAAATTGGACAACTGGCTTTTCAGGGAATTTTATCATAGCAAATATTGCAAAACAAACTAGTGCTAATAATGGAATTGTAGCAACTGTATTCCCTGCACCAGCAAGCTATGACTTAAAAGGAATTCCATCGCATATAGCAGGAAATCCATACGCTCAGAATACATACAGAAGTACTTCTGGCTTTGATGGTGCATATTGGGCTATAGAAAACAATAGTTTTACAGAGAAAACACAACGTTTCTTTGGTAACTTCTACGCTAAATATTCAACCAAATTTAATACTGATAACCATAAGTTAGATGTAAAGTACCAGTTAGGGGGTGATTCATATACAACTAATTATGAAGATATTTGGGGTTATGGGCATGCCAATCTAAATGGTGAAATTGAAAAATTTGATTATACAATTAAAGAATTTAATTCGCTACTAACAGCAGTTTATTCTTGGGAAATTAGCGACAATTTTGCTTTAGATGCTCTATTAGGAAATGAATTTATCCATTCAGATACTGAATATGTATATGGATACGGTAAGAACTTTAATTTCCCTGGGTGGAATCATTTAAGAAATGCTTCTGTATATACCGCAGACGGCACTTACAGACAGCGTAGAACATTAGGTTTTTTCGGGAACATGAACTTATCATATAAAGACTTTATTTTCTTAGGAGCAACAGCTCGTCAGGATATTGTTTCATCAATGCCACGATATAACAGATCTTTTTTCTATCCTTCGGCATCATTAGCAGTTGTTTTGACAAGTTTGGACGCACTTAAAAATGATGTAGTTACTTTTGCAAAACTAAGAGCTTCTTATGCTGAGGTAGGTCAAGCAGGAACTTATGTCCCTTCATATTATTCTAAACCTACTTATGGTGGAGGTTTTTCGTCAGTGGCACCAATTACTTACCCTATTAATGGTGTAGTACCTTATACACCTAATGGTGTAATATATGATCCCGAATTGAGACCTCAAAATACCCAATCGTATGAGTTAGGTGCAGACCTCACTTTCTTTAGCGGTTTGTTTGATATAAGTTACACTTACTCAAGGCAAAATGTAAAAGACCAAATATTCCAAGTGCCTTTGGCAGGGTCAACAGGGTCAAGTAGTTTGATGACAAATGGCGGTGCTATCCATACAAATGTTCATGAAGCAACATTAACTATTAATCCTATCAGAAAACAAAATGTAAATTGGAGTTTGGGGGTTAATTTTTCAAAAATTGATAATTATGTAGATGAATTAGCTGAAGGAGTTGAGAGCATCTTTTTAGGAGGCTTCGTAGAACCACAAGTTCGTGCTGGTATTGGATATCAATTTCCTGTTATTTATGGTGTGAGCTACAAGCGAAATGATGCTGGACAAATTGTTGTGGATGCCGATGGTTTACCACAAGAAGGAGAAGAAACAGTAATAGGAACGGTTTCTCCTGACTTTAAATTAGGTTTTAATACTACTTTAGAAGTTCATAAAGTAAAACTTTCTGCTGTGTTTGATTGGAAAAAAGGTGGTCAAATGTATCACGGAACGGCAGGATTATTAGGTTTTTATGGTGTAAGTCAAGAGTCTGCCGATTTGAGAAACTCTACAAGTTTCATATTTCCTTTAGATGCCGTAAAAGTAACCGCTACTGATGCAAATGGTAACCCAACGGCGTATGCTCCAAATGATATTCAAATACCAGGAAGTTCAGCTTATGATTATTATAACAGATTAAGTAATATTTCCGAATCATTCGTATATGATTCTTCTTTTGTAAAGCTCAGAGAGGTGTCTTTGTCATACCCTCTATACACAAAAGAGAGAAAATTATCCGTTACTGCAAATTTGTTTGCTCGTAACATCATTTTATGGTCAAAAATTAAAGGCTTTGATCCTGAGGCTTCACAAGGAAACACCAATATGGCAGGTGCTTTTGAGCGTTTCTCCCTACCAGGAACTTCAAGCTATGGTTTTGGGCTGAATGTTAAATTTTAAAAGATAAAATAATGAAAAAATTTATATCAAAATCCGTTTTATATATAACCGCAGCCTCTCTGTTTACAGTAGGTTGTTCTGAAGATCTTTTAGATGATATTAATAAAGATATGAACAACCCTACTGAGGTACCTGCAAAAAATATTTTGGCAGATGTAATTGTTTCAACAGCAGTCAGAAGTGTTGGAGGTGATTTGAACACCTATATGACAACATTTGTGGAACACGAAACGGGCATATATGGCCAATTGTATAATGCTGAAATACGAGAAGGTATTATAGCTCCTTCTACCTTTAACAATTCTTGGAATAATATTTATGAAAATATTAAAAACACTAGAATAGCAATTGACTTGTGTTCAGAAGGAGGAGCTCAGGAGGGTAATTTTACTACAAGAGGTATTGCACAGGTTCTTTTAGCCATAAATTCAGCCATTTTAACCAATACTTTCGGAGATGTACCTTATTCGCAAGCAGCCATACTAAAGGAAGACAAAACTCCTATGTATATGACTCCTAAGGTAGATAAGCAAGAAGAAATTTATACTGAAATTATGAGACTTTTAGATGCCGCTATTGTTGATTTACCCAAAGGAGACACTCATGCTTCGGGAGGTATGCGTGATTATGACTTTTTATATGGAGGCAATGCAGACCTATGGTTAAAATTAGCCTACGGATTAAAAGCTCGGTACACGATGCAGTTACTTAATCGTTCCGCTAATAAAACAGATGATTTAAACAAAGTGATAGAATTTGTTAACAATTCATTTGCTTCAGCAAGTGAACAAGCCGCTTTTAATGTGTATGATGCAAGTAACTTAAATCCTTTATTTGACTTTCAATGGAGTAGAGAAGGCTTAGCAGCGAGTGAGAGTTTATCTAAAAAGTTGATAGAGCGTAATGACCCTCGTTTAAGAAGAGTTTTTGTTGATAAAGATTGGACAAGAGTAGAGAATCAAACAGCAGCTAACTTTTTAATGGCTCCAAATGGTAATCCAGAACAAAAACAAGGGTACTATAATACTTCTATTTTTGTGTATGCACAAACAGCCTCAACATTGCTTATGAGTTATCACGAGTTGTTATTTTTAAAAGCAGAAGCACAAGTCCGCTTAAACGATAATATTGCATCACAGGTAACGTTAAAAGACGCTATTGTTGCAGCTATTGCCAATACAGAAGCATCTGTTGTTGCTGCTTTAAATGCTCCTAATGTATTGCAGAATGGAGGTCTTACTGAAACAACTTCTGAAATAACAGAAACAGAAGCAAATAGTTATTTTGCAAATAATGTTTTACCTCTGTTTACTGCGAACCCTCTAAAAGAGATTATGATTCAGAAGTATTTAGCTACTTTTGGAGCTTCAGGCGAAACCCCCATTGCCTATAATGATATAAGAAGATTAAGAGCTTTAGGAGAAGGTGATTTTATTCAATTGGCAAATCCTGATAACACTTCAAAATTCCCTTTAAGATGTGTTTACGGTTCGAGTGATACTACAACAAATATAAATGTGAAGAACCTTACTGGCGATGGAACATATATATATACAGAAAACGTATGGTGGGCAGGAGGAACACGGTAAGATAAGTTTTTAGTAATAAAGAAAAGGTATTCCAAATAGTTTGACAATATCTAATCTATCAAGCAAGAGTTTGTAATCATAATGAGGGTATGATTTTAACTAAAATGAGTTCGATAAAATATCGAACTCATTTTTTTATATTTATTTTTTCAAATCAATAATAAATAAAATAGAATTATTATAAATAAGATTGTTTTTTTGAAAAAACATAAATTTTACAAAAACATTTTCTTCGTTTTTTTGACAAATAAAAATCGAATTAATCAATAAAACATTCTTGATTTTATGGTAAATGTAAAACTATGTCGTATAAATCACTTAAATCTGTAAAAATATCGCAATTATGGTTTTGTTGGATATTTTTTATTTTGTAAAACATTTAGTACATTTGCAAGAATTTATGGCTTTTTCTTATTAAAAAGCCATTCATATAGAGAAATAATCAATAAATTTTTTAATCAAATTTTTCTGTTTTTTGGTGTAATATAAAACACTAACTATTATGAATCTTTACGACAACTACATTCAAGAAATTGAAGAGAGAAAACAACAAGGGTTGCACCCAAAACCGATTGATGGAGCGGAACTATTAAGCGAAATCATCACGCAAATCAAAGATACCAATCATCCGCATAGGGCTGATTCGCTAAGGCTTTTTATTTACAACACCCTGCCTGGAACAACACCCGCAGCTGGAGTAAAAGCCGAATTCCTCAAGGAAATCATACTCAGAAAGGAAATTGTAAACGAAATTTCTGTCGATTTCGCATTTGAGTTGCTTTCGCATATGAAAGGCGGACCTTCAATCAAAGTATTGCTGGATTTGGCTCTCGGAGATAACGAAACCATCGCTAAAAAAGCTGCCGAAGTGTTAAAAACGCAAGTGTTCCTCTACGATGCCGACACAGACCGTTTGGCTCAGGCGTACAAAGCAGGAAATACCGTGGCAAAAGACATTTTGGAAAGCTATGCCAAAGCCGAATTTTTCACCAAATTGCCCGAAGTTCCAGAAGAAATCAAGGTGGTAACTTACATCGCTGCCGAAGGAGATATTTCTACCGATTTGTTATCCCCTGGAAATCAGGCTCACTCGCGTTCTGACCGCGAATTGCACGGAAAATGTATGATTACCCCAGAGGCTCAAGCCGAAATTGTGGCTCTGAAAGAAAAACACCCAGAGGCAAGCGTGATGCTCATTGCCGAAAAAGGTACGATGGGAGTGGGGTCTTCGCGTATGTCGGGAGTAAATAATGTGGCTCTTTGGACAGGAAAACAAGCCAGTCCGTATGTGCCGTTTGTCAATATTGCTCCGATTGTGGCAGGAACTAACGGAATTTCGCCCATTTTCTTGACCACCGTAGATGTTACGGGCGGTATTGGGATTGACCTTAAAAACTGGGTGAAGAAAACTGACGAAAACGGAAAATTGGTTTTGAACGAAAAAGACGAGCCTGTTTTGGAAGAAGTGTATTCGGTAGAAACAGGTAAAGTATTCACAATCAACACAAAAAAGAAAAAATTATACGAAGGCGACAAAGAATTAATCGATATTTCAAAATCGTTAACGCCTCAAAAAATGGAATTTATCCGAGCAGGAGGTTCGTACGCTATCGTTTTTGGTAAGAAAATCCAAACCTTCGCAGCTCAAACTTTAGGCATTCAAGCTCCTGTGGTTTTCGCTCCTTCCAAAGAAGTTTCGGTAGAAGGACAAGGATTGACCGCTGTGGAGAAAATCTTCAACAAAAATGCAGTAGGAACTACCCCAGGGAAAATTCTACACGCAGGTTCTGATGTTCGTGTAAAAGTGAATATCGTTGGTTCTCAGGACACTACGGGACTGATGACGGCTCAGGAGTTGGAGGCAATGGCGGCTACTGTAATTGCTCCAAGCGTAGACGGAGCGTATCAGTCGGGCTGTCATACGGCTTCGGTTTGGGACAAAAAAGCACAGGCAAACATTCCGAAGTTGATGAAATTTATGAACGATTTCGGTTTGATTACCGCTCGCGACCCGAAAGGCGAATACCATTCAATGACCGATGTAATTCATAAAGTATTGAATGACATTACGGTAGACGAATGGGCGATTATCATCGGTGGAGACTCGCACACGCGTATGTCAAAAGGAGTGGCTTTCGGAGCGGATTCAGGAACGGTGGCTTTGGCTTTGGCAACAGGAGAGGCTTCGATGCCGATTCCAGAGTCGGTAAAAGTTACCTTCAAAGGTTCGATGAAAGAGCATATGGACTTCCGCGATGTGGTTCACGCAACACAAGCTCAGATGTTGCAACAATTTAAAGGCGAAAATGTATTCCAAGGTAGAATTATCGAGGTGCATATCGGAACTTTATTGGCAGACCAAGCCTTTACTTTTACGGATTGGACGGCAGAAATGAAAGCAAAAGCGTCGATTTGTATTTCGCAAGACGATACTTTGATTCAATCGTTAGAAATTGCCAAAGCTCGTATTCAGATTATGATTGACAAAGGAATGGACAATCACAATCAGGTATTGAAAGGCTTAATTGAAAAGGCAGATAAGCGTATTGCGGAAATTCGTTCAGGCGAAAAACCAGCTCTTCAGCCCGATGCGAATGCTAAATATTACGCCGAAGTAGTGGTAGATTTGGATTTGATTGATGAGCCAATGATTGCCGACCCAGATGTAAACAACGAAGATATTTCTAAGCGATATACACACGATACCATCCGTGCTTTGTCTTATTACGGAGGCACGAAAAAGGTTGATTTGGGCTTCGTAGGTTCGTGTATGGTGCATAAAGATGACTTGAAAATTGTTTCGCAAATGCTCAAAAATCTTGAAAAGCAAAACGGCGAAGTGAAGTTCAACGCTCCGCTGGTAGTGGCAGCACCTACTTATAATATTATCGATGAACTTAAAGCGGAAGGCGATTGGGAATACCTACAAAAATACTCGGGATTTGAGTTCAGCGATGCCTTGCCGAAGAGCGTGGCTCGTACTGAGTATGAGAACATTATGTATTTGGAGCGTCCTGGTTGTAACCTTTGTATGGGGAATCAAGAGAAGGCAGCCAAAGGAGATACGGTAATGGCTACCTCAACGCGTTTGTTCCAAGGTCGTGTGGTGGAAGACCGTGCCGACAAAAAAGGAGAATCGTTATTGGCATCAACGCCAGTGGTGGTACTTTCGGCGATTTTGGGAAGAATCCCGACTTTGGAGGAATACAAAACAGCCGTAGAAGGCATCAACCTAACGAAATTCCAACCGATTTCAACGAAAATCTAATTTTTGTGATGAATATTGACAAAAAATCCGCCTTGCGAGAGGCGGATTTTTTTGTTCCCAAATTTATACCATTTCTTTTTGCCTCAAAACGAGAATTTGTACAAATAACAATTAAAGAATTTTTAAAGCAAAAACATAAAATTCTTTGTTGTTTCTGGTAAAAATTTATATTTTTGTCGTTCGAAAAGACACTCAAGAGATGATAGATAAAATTAAAGAACATATTAACAAAATAGAGGGCTTTAAAGCACAATCTAAAGACGATGTGGAACAACTTCGCATTCAATATTTAGGCAAAAAAGGTATTCTAAATGATTTTTTTGTAGCTTTTAAAGAAGTTCCTAATGAGGAGAAAAAAGTTTTCGGACAGGTAATTAATGAATTAAAAACTAAAGTAGAAACCAAAATACAAGAACTACGCGAAGTTTTTGAACAACAGCAAGAAAGCAAAGGATTCTATGGAGACCTTACACGTCCTGCCTCTCCTATAACTATTGGAGCAAGACATCCTATATCATTAGTAAAAAATCAAATCGTGGATATTTTTGCTAACATTGGCTTTAATGTTTCGGAAGGTCCTGAAATAGAGGATGATTGGCATAACTTCACAGCGTTGAATTTGCCTGAATATCATCCAGCTCGTGATATGCAAGATACTTTCTTTATCCAGACCAATCCTGATATTTTACTCAGAACACACACTAGTTCTGTGCAAGTTCGTTATATGGAAGCCAACAAACCTCCTATCCGCACTATTTCACCAGGGAGAGTGTTCCGTAATGAAGCGATTTCTGCACGTTCACATTGTTTGTTTCATCAAGTGGAAGGCTTATATATTGATAAAGAGGTTTCATTTGCTGACTTAAAACAAACATTGCTTTATTTTACGAAAGAAATGTTTGGCAAATCAAAAATTCGCTTACGTCCGTCCTATTTCCCTTTTACTGAACCAAGTGCCGAAGTGGATATTTACTGGGGGCTTACTAACGAAATAGATTATCGCATTACTAAAGGAACGGGATGGCTCGAAATTATGGGCTGTGGAATGGTAGACCCTAATGTACTGAAAAACTGCGGAATAAATAGCGATGAGTATAGTGGTTTTGCTTTCGGAATGGGAATTGAACGTATAGCAATGTTGCTTTACCAAATTGGTGATATCCGTATGTTTTACGAAAATGACATTCGCTTTTTGGAGCAATTCAAAAGTAATTTATAATTAGAAAATAAAGAACAAAACTTGGTAACTCAATGTTTTGTTCTTTTGCTTTCTATCAAAATATTTTTTGTAAAACCCAAATTTCTACTTTACACAATGTTGTAAAACTATCTTCTACTCCTCTCTTTTCTTAATAAAATCACTAAAATGCTAAAAATCAACAACATTTCTTTTTCCTATACAAAAGAAAAATCACTACTGAAGAATATTTCATTTGAATTATCGGCAGGCGAACACTTATCTATTATGGGGGAAAGTGGCTGTGGCAAGAGTACGCTCATCAAAGCTATTTATGGGCTTTTTGACCTACCTACTGGCGAAGTTTTTTTTAAAAAAGAAAAAGTAAAAGGTCCTGCTTTTCAATTAGTTCCAGGACATCCGAAGATGAAATACGTAGCTCAAGATTTTGGGTTGAGTCCTTATCATACTGTGGCTGAAAATGTAGGTAAATACCTGTCAAACATTGATTTGGATTATAAAAAGACACGTGTACAAGAGCTACTTTCCCTTGTAGAGATGGAAGATTTTGCACAGCAAAAAGCCTTACTACTTAGCGGAGGTGAAAAGCAACGTGTGGCTCTTGCCGTGGCTCTCGCCCAAGAACCTGAACTTTTACTTCTTGATGAGCCTTTCAGTCAAGTAGATAATTTCAGAAAAAACAAACTTCAACGAACGTTATTTTCTTATTTAAAAGACAAAAATATCAGTTGTATCGTGGCTACACACGATGGTAAGGAAGCCTTGTCTTTTTCGGATAAAGCCCTGATAATGAAGCAAGGAGAGATAGTTATTTTTGATAATTTGTTAGCTGTTTATAATCAAAATACAGATTTCTATACCGCATCTTTATTTGGGGAAGTAAGTTGGTATCCCGAAAAAAAAGAAAAGAAAATCTTACTAAAACCGCATCAAATAGAAATGGTTTCCAAATCAAATTGGGAAGCTATAATCGAAAATAATTATTTTCAAGGCAATGGCTTTCTGGTAGAGGCTCACTCTCAAACCCAGAAAGTGTATTTTTTTCACCCAGAAAAGATAGAAATCGGTAAAAAAATTTATTTATCTAAAAAAAGTTAATATCTTTGCCTCGTAATAACGTTATTAAAAACAATAAGTGATGAAAACATTTTTTGAAGCAATACAATACTTTTTTGAAGAGATTTTGTTTCTTCCGTTGGATTATTTACGTAATTTAGAACTTGAAAATTGGTGGCTTGCCAATTTAGTAAGTTGGATTTTTATCCTAATTGCTATCGTTTTTTTCCTATATTGGTTAGGACAATTACGCAAATTTAATAAACGTAACGAAGAAAGAACCGATGTTGTTTCACATTCATTCTTTGATTAATTTAAATAAAAAAACAGAGCGAAAAATTCATGAATTTTTCGCTCTGTTTTTTATAAATCGCTTTTTACTTCTCAAAAATCTATATCCCCAACATATTTTTCGGGTCTAAAATTTCGTCCAATCTATCTTGCGAAAGCAATCCTTTTTCCAAAACCAAATCATATACAGACTTACCAGTTTCTAAGGCTTCTTTGGCTATTTTTGTACTATTTTTATACCCAATGTGCGGATTTAGTGCCGTAACTATTCCGATGCTATTTTTTACCATATTGAGGCAAACTTCGCGGTTAGCTGTAATACCATCAATACATTTGGTTCTAAGTGTATCAATAGCACGTTGCACAAACACAATCGACTCTATAATTGACTGACAAAGAACAGGTTCCATCACATTTAATTGTAATTGACCTGCTTCGGCAGCGAACGTTACTGTAAGGTCATTACCATATACTTTAAAGCAAACTTGGTTTACCACCTCTGGAATAACAGGATTTACTTTACCTGGCATTATAGATGAACCTGGTTGCATTGGTGGTAAGTTGATTTCGTTCAAACCAGCTCGAGGTCCAGAAGATAGTAATCGCAAATCATTGCATATCTTTGATAACTTCACAGCCATTCTCTTCAATGCCGATGAATAAATCACGTATGAACCTGTATCGGGAGTGGCTTCTACCAAATTAGGAGCAGAAACGAAGGCTTCTCCCGTTAGGTTAGCCAATTTTTCAGCACAAAGTTTAGGAAATCCTTTTGGAGCGTTCAGTCCTGTACCAATAGCCGTACCACCCATATTGATTTCCAAAAATAAATTGGCATTATTCTGCAATCGTGCCACATCTTCTTCTAAAGTAGCAGCAAAAGCCTCAAACTCTTGCCCTAAAGTCATCGGGACGGCATCTTGTAACTGGGTACGTCCCATTTTTATTACATCGGCAAACTCTATTCCTTTTGCACGAAATGAATTTACCAAAAGTTTTAACCGCTCAATAAGCGTTTGATTCATCTTGATGATTGCCAACTTGATAGTAGTGGGGTACGCATCATTAGTGGATTGCGAAAGATTGATATGGTCATTAGGAGAACAATGCTGATAATCACCTCGTTCATAGCCCATTATCTCAAGTGTTCGATTAGCAATTACTTCATTTGCATTCATATTCACAGATGTTCCAGCTCCTCCTTGAATCATATCCACAGGAAATTGGTTGTGTAATTTACCTTCTATCAACTCATTACAAGCCTGGGTAATCGGTTTTAGTAATGCTTCATCAAGTAATCCTAACTGATGATTGGTTTGGGCTGCGGCGAGCTTTACATAAGCGATTGCTTTTACAAATTCAGGAAAATCACTCATTTTACTTCCCGAAATATAAAAATTATCTATCGCTCTTTGAGTTTGTACACCATAATAAGCATCAATAGGCACTTGCAAATCTCCCAATAAATCGGATTCTATTCTGAATTTTGTCATAATAAATACTTTATAATTATTTTACTACTTTAAAAGTTCTTCCATTTCCCACTCCCTCAATAATCGTTATGATTTGATTTTCATCTAATTGGGTTTTGTCGTATTCTACCGTAGCCATTTTAGATTCAAAACTCACTTCAGAGGTTTTGATTCCTTTTTGTTTCTCTAAGGCTTTATCGATACGTGCTGCACAACCTTTTTGGCAAGACATTCCTTCGATATGAAATTCCTTGGTTACGAGATTTTCTGCTGAAAATTCTTTCTGAGGTGCTTCTTTTGTGATTTTTTGTGTGTTTGTATTTTGGGCATTCTCTTGGCATCCAACCAAAAGTAATGCAAAAACACCAACAAATAAAGTTATATGTTTCATTTGAAAAATATTTAAAAGTTCGTGTAAAGGTAAACAATTAATTTCAAATAACATATTTTTTGAAAGAAAATTTTATAAATTATCACTAAAAGCTATATTTCGAGAACGGAAAAAGATTTCAAAATTTAGGTTTTTAGATTTCTTTACTTAATCTTAACCCTCATTTTTTGTTTTTTTAAAAAGAAATGTTTAATTTTGAGGCTTCAAAAAAGATAATTATAATTCATTAAATAAGATGAAAACCATAGACAATTTTAATTTTAAAGACAAAAAAGCGTTAATCCGTGTGGATTTCAACGTGCCGTTAGACGAAAACTTTAAAGTAACTGATGCTACACGCATTGAGGCTGCCAAACCTACGATTGAAAAAATCTTAAAAGATGGCGGAAGTGTAGTGTTAATGAGCCACTTAGGTCGTCCGAAAGGCGAAAGAAACGACAAATATTCACTCCGACATATAGTAGACGAGGTGTCAAAAGTGTTAGGAAAACCTGTTCAGTTTGTAGACGATTGCGTAGGTGAAAAAGTAGAAAAAGTGGTAGCCGATTTGCCAAAAGGAAGCATACTTTTACTTGAAAATTTGCGTTTTTACGCCGAAGAAGAAAAAGGAAATGAAGATTTTTCAAAGAAATTAGCAAAATTAGGCGATATTTACGTAAATGATGCCTTCGGAACGGCTCACAGAGCTCACGCTTCCACGACTATTGTGGCTAAATTCTTCCCAAATGACAAATGTTTCGGTTATTTATTGGCAAAAGAAATCGAAAGTATCGACAAAGTGATGAAATCAGGCGAAAAACCTGTAACAGCCATACTCGGAGGTTCAAAAGTTTCTTCAAAAATCACCATTATCGAAAATATTTTGGACAAAGTAAACCATTTGATTATCGGTGGAGGAATGGCGTACACATTTGTTAAAGCACAAGGAGGCAAAATCGGAAATTCTATCTGCGAAGATGATAAGCAACAATTAGCCTTAGATATTTTAGCCAAAGCTAAAAGTAAAGGCGTGGAAGTACATTTGCCCGTAGATGTGGTTGCTGCTGATGATTTTAGCAATGACGCTAAAACACAAGTAGTTGATATTCAAAATATTCCTGATGGATGGCAAGGTTTGGACGCAGGACCTAAGAGTTTAGAGCGTTTTAAAGAAGTGATTTTAAAATCAAAAACAATTCTTTGGAACGGACCTGTGGGAGTTTTTGAATTGCCTACATTTGCAAAAGGAACTATCGAAATCGGAAATTTCATTGCCGAAGCTACGGAAAAAGGAGCATTCTCACTTGTGGGAGGTGGCGATTCGGTGGCAGCGGTGAAACAATTCGGTTTTGAAAACAAGGTGAGCTACGTTTCTACTGGTGGCGGAGCGATGTTAGAAAGCCTTGAAGGTTTGGTACTCCCTGGTATTCAAGCTATTTACGAGTAAAATATCCATAATAAAAAGTTAAAAAAGATGATAGGACAAAAAGATTCTATCATCTTTTTATTTTTTTTATAAAATACTTAATATCAGTAATATACATATACTCCCTTTTTATTTTTTTTTGTACTTTGAAAAAAAATTGTATTTTAGCTTCCTTAAAACAATGTTTCTAATGGACAAAGAATTAAGAATTTCAGTTATTGGCAGTGGCAGTTGGGGAACGGCTCTTACCAAGATATTGACATATAACGTATCAAAAGTATGCTGGTATGTACACAATAGTACTGCTATTGAGCATATTAAAGAAAATTCTCACAATCTGAACTACTTAAGTGATGTGGAGTTTGATATTGATAGGTTGATTTTGACCGATGATATTAACGAAGCGGTGTCGTATGCCGATTATTTGGTATTGGTTACACCTTCGGCTTTTTTAGTATCTGAATTAGAGAAACTTACGATTCCTCTTACGGACAAAATCATCTTTTCTGCCATCAAAGGTATTGAACCCAATAGCGGACTTATTGTAGGCGAATATTTGCATAAATTACACAACGTTCCATATAATAATATAGGTGTTATCGCAGGACCTTGCCACGCAGAGGAGGTGGCTTTGGAACGTTTATCTTACCTAACAATAGCGTGTTCTGATGAGCAAAAAGCTACAATTTTTGCCGAAGCAATGACTACGTATTTCGTCAAAACAAAAATTTCAGATGACGTTATCGGCATCGAATATGCTACGGTACTTAAAAATATCTACGCCATTGCGGCAGGTATCGCTCACGGATTGGGTTACGGCGATAATTTCCAAAGTGTGCTGATGAGCAATGCCATACGCGAAATGCGGCGTTACATCAAACGGATTCATAAAATAAAACGAAATATCAATAATTCAGCCTATTTGGGGGATTTACTCGTTACGGGCTATTCACTTTTCAGTAGAAATCGTACTTTCGGAAGTATGATAGGCAAAGGTTACACCGTGAAAAGTACGATGATGGAAATGAATATGGTAGCCGAAGGATATTACGCCGTAAAAAGTGCCTACAAAATCAATAATAGCCACAAAAAGAAAAGCCATACCCCGATTTTGGACGCTGTTTATCAAATTTTGTACGAAAACAAACGAGCGAGTAAAGTTTTTGCCGAATTGACAAACCATTTAGACTGATATATTAACCACAAAATCCGCAATACAATGATAATGAAACACTTTTATCTGCTTCCAATGGCGTTAATGCTACTTTTTGGTTGCAACGAAACCCCAAAAACAGCCACTAAAACAGAAGTTACCACTCCTGAAAAAAACGAAAAAACATTCACTTTTTCAACGTGGATAACCTACAAACCTGAACGCTCAGACGATAGCTATCACGAAGAATTTAAAAAATACAAAACTCACGGAATTTCGGAAGTTTTGGTAAATACCGAAGCTGATGTAGAAGCACTTAAACGCCTGATTCCCATAGCAAAAGCCGAAAGAATAAAACTCCACGCTTGGATTATGACCGTAAACCGACCAGGTGATAAAGAAGCCTTGCAACACCCTGATTGGTATATGGTTAGCCGAGAAGGCAAATCGTGTTTTGACCATCGCCCGTATGTGGATTATTACCAATGGCTCTGCCCAACGCGTAAAGAATCGCGAGAACATATCTTAAAATTAGTGAGCAATTTGGCTGATGTAGAGGGAATTGCCAGTGTACATTTGGATTATATTCGCTTCCCTGATATTTATTTACCTATCGGATTATTACCTAATTACAATTTGGTTCAAGAGGAAGAATTGCCTCAATTTGATTTCTGCTATTGCGATGCTTGTGTGGCAGAATTTGAGAAAATTCATCATAAAAATCCGCGAAATTTCAAAAAACCAGCCCTTGATATGGAGTGGAAGCAATTCCGTTTGAACAAAATCCGTGATTTGGTGAACGATGCAGCGGCTATTGTACACCAAAAAGGAAAAAAAATCACGGCAGCCGTATTTCCTTATCCAGAAATGGCTGACCAAATGGTACGTCAGCGTTGGGACAAATGGAATGTAGACCGCGTTTATCCGATGATTTATCATAATTTCTATAATGAGGAAATTGATTGGGTAGGTTTTGCTACACAACAAGGAGTCGAAGATGTAAGCTACAAAGGAATGGAACTACACACAGGGATTTACGTCCCTCCGATTTCAGCCGAAGAGCTAAAACAAGCTATCGAACACG
Organism: Capnocytophaga sp.; assembly: GCA_030523915.1. Lineage (GTDB taxonomy): Bacteria > Bacteroidota > Bacteroidia > Flavobacteriales > Flavobacteriaceae > Capnocytophaga. Next base: position 21,380 of record JAUNHN010000003.1, read on the forward strand.
CCAAAGAATGCGGTGCAACGGGAGTTTCGTTCTATGACGGACCCGAAATCTCTGAAGCTCAACTCAAAGTGATTCAAGAATTAAGCCACTAAATGATTCAAAAACTAAAATAATATCTTTGATTTTAACTATTTTGCTTAAAAAAAAGATTTGTTAGTTATTGATTCCAAAAATATTTGTATCTTTGCCCCAAAATCCTCAAGTCTGTGAGTCTATGAGGATTTTTCATTTTTAAAAATTTAAAGAAAATTATGAATAACGTATCGTATTATACCGCTGAAGGTTTAAAAAAATTAAGAGACGAATTAAATCAGCTGAAAGATGTTGAACGTCCAAAGGCTTCACAAGCTATTGCCGAAGCAAGGGACAAAGGAGACTTGTCGGAAAATGCAGAATATGATGCCGCCAAAGAAGCTCAAGGGCTTTTGGAAATGAAAATAGCCAAGTTAGAGACTCTTTTGGCGAATGCACGCCTTATTGACGAGTCGCAACTTGATACATCAAAAGTATTGGTACTTTCTACCGTTAAGATAAAAAATTTGAGCAATAATATGCAATTAACTTACACTTTAGTAGCTGAAAGTGAGGCTGATTTGAAATCGGGAAAGATTTCAGTAAGCTCACCTATTGGCAAGGGGTTGTTGGGTAAATCCGTAGGAGAAATTGCAGAAATTAGCGTTCCTAATGGTGTTTTAAAAATGGAAATTTTAGAAATAAATCGATAATTCTATTTAAAAAACATAAAAATATGGCAACAATTTTCACAAAAATAATAAATGGAGAAATCCCGTGTTATAAAATTGCTGAAAATGATGATTTTATAGCTTTTTTGGATATTAATCCCAATGCAAAAGGACATACACTTTGCGTTCCGAAGAAAGAAGTAGATAAACTTTTTGATTTAGATGATGAATTGTATTTAAAGCTAATGTCTTTCTCAAAAAAAATAGCAAAAGCATTGGAGAAAACCATTCCTTGTAATCGGGTGGGTGTCAGCGTCATAGGACTCGAAGTGCCTCATACTCACGTACATCTAATCCCGATAAACGATATGAATGAGATGACATTTCTCCAAAAAGTGAAACTCACAACAGAAGAATTTCAGGAAATAGCAAAAAAAGTAGCTGATGCTCTTTGATAAAATTCTAAACAAATGAGTGTTAAATAATTGTTATCCACAGAATTTGATTTGGAATATTAGACCAAAACGTATACCTTTGGTGCGATTTTTTTAAGTAATTTTTTATTAACAACATAAAATTTGTCAACAACTAAAAATCAATCAATTACACTTATTTTTTCTTTATCAGAAATTATAAATGTGGTGTATTAGTTAAAAACGAACAATCATTAAATTCAAACATAAACTAATAATGAAAAAAGTATCTATTTTATTTTTCGTAAGTTTGTTATTGTTTTCTTGTGCTTCAAGAGAAAAAGTGGTATATTTTTTAAATGCCAAAAACGATAATACAGAAGCCTTAAAACCTTACGTTTCGAAACTTCAACCTGATGATTTATTGGGAATTGTTGTCAACTCCAAAAGTGATGAGCTATTAGCTGAATTTAACAGAGGACTTGTTTCTTTTCAGCCTGTTATGGGAACTACAGTAACACAAGCTACACTACAAACCTATCTTATTGACAAAGATGGGTATATTTATTATCCTACCATAGGTAAAATCAAATTAGGGGGCTTAACCAGAGAAGAAGCGGTTGAGCGTCTTACCACAGCGATAAAGCCTTATATTACTGATGCAACGATTAATTTAAGAATTTTGAACTTTAAAGTAACTATAGAAGGTGAAGTTACAAGACCAGGAACTTTCACTATAAATTCAGAGAGAGTTACTTTATTACACGCTCTTAGCCTTGCAGGTGATTTAACTATCTACGGAAAAAGAAAAAATATCTTGGTAATAAGAGAACAGGATAATAAACGAATTTATAAATTTGTAGATATTACTTCAACAGACTTTATGAATTCTGATTTTTATTATTTACAACAAAATGACATTGTGTATGTAGAGCCTAATAAAACAAGGGTAAATAGCTCTGTTGTAGGTCCTAACGTAACAACAATAATTTCAGCAATTTCTGTTTTGATTGCCGTGGTAGCTTTAGTAGTAAGATAATAATAGTATAAAAATATGGATTCAAACATAAAATCA
>JAUNHN010000003.1:23560-51507 GCA_030523915.1 Capnocytophaga sp.
AAATCAAATTTTGAAGAAACATCAGAGACGTTTAATATCCGAGAATTAATTGCTCCGTATTTGTCTCGTTGGCATTGGTTTGCCATAGGAGGTTTTGTAGCATTACTTTTAGCTTTCCTTTATTTAAGATATACTACACCGCAATACAAAGCAAGTGCAGTAATTATGCTTAAAGATGATAATAAAGGAGACATTATGAATGAATTTTCAATTCTTTCTGACTTGGAAATGGGCGTAAAAGATAATGTGGACAATGAAGTAGAAGTACTACGTTCTAGAACATTGTCTGAAAAAGCCATCAAAAAACTTAATTTAGATGTCTCATACTTGGCTGATGATTTAAAATCTGATTTGTATAAAGCATCACCAGTAAATATTACCGTAGGAAAAATATCTGAAAAATTTGAAAAAGCAAAAGACCCTTTAATCTTAGAAGTAAAAGGAGTTAATGACATCGCATACGACCTTTATCACGAAGGAAAATTACTCGGAAAATACAATTACGGAGAGTTAGTTAATAATCAAATAGGACAATTAGTAGTTAATAAATCGGAAGAGGCTTTTGAGAAAGCTGACTTTGGTTTGTTTGTTAGAGTTGAAGATTTTAAATCAGTAGCTTCGGCTTATAGAAAAAACTTAACTGTAAATTTATTGGGTAAAAATACAAGTGTCTTAGAAATTTCTGCTACAAATTCTAGCAGAGAAAAAGCTGAGGATTATCTGAATACACTTATAGATATATATAATTCTGATGCTATCGCTGAAAGACGTGCTATCTCAGAAAACACTTCAGATTTTTTAACCCAAAGGCTTAATGTACTTACTAAGGAACTTGATGAAGTTGAAAAAACTACAGAAAGATTCAAAAAAGACAACCAAGTAACTGACATAGCATCAAATGCAGATTTGTACACTCAAAACGCAAGCGAATTTGAGAAAAAATACATTGATATAAATACACGTATAGAACTGATTGACAATGTAATACAAGGGTTTATAGATACCGAAACTACAGGTAAAACATTCCCGATGCTTGATGCTCTTACAGCAGAGCCTACTCTGTCGGCTGCCATTAATGAGCATAATAGATTGGTTCTTTCAAGAAACGAATCGGCTGTAAATGCGGGTCCTGAGAACTTCAGAATCAAGCAATTAGACGAGCAAATTCTTTCTTTGAAAAAAACAATTAAAGACAATCTTCTTTTGTTAAAATCTAACCTAAATATTCAAAAATCTGATATTGGCAGACAACAAAGAGTATTAAGCGGAAGAGTGAGTTCTGTGCCTACATTAGAAAGAGAGTTCAGAGAAATAACAAGACAACAAGGAGTAAAAGACGCATTATACTTATATTTACTTGAAAAAAGAGAAGAAGCTGAAATTTCAACAGTAGCTTTAGCTCCAAATGCAAAAATTATAGATAGAGCTTCTTCGTCTAACATTCCAATAGCTCCTAAGAAGAATATAATTCTTTTAGCAGCTTTGGTGTTCGGAATGGCTATACCTTTTGTTATAATATATCTCAGAACGTTACTTGATACAAAAGTAAAAAGCAAAGCTGATGTAAACAGATATTTATCAGCTCCTTTCTTAGGTGATGTGCCTCATTCAAAATCAAAAGACAAAATCATAAAAGCAAATAATACTTCGGATTTTGCAGAAGCACTTCGTATTGTAAGGACAAATATGGACTTTGTTCTTAGCAATATTGCTGAAAATAAAAATAAAACCATATTTGTAACTTCAAGTTTGCCAAAAGAAGGTAAAACTTTTATGGCGATGAATCTTGCGGGAACATTTGCTCTTACTGGCAAAAAGACATTGCTTATTGAAATGGATGTTCGTAATCCTAAAATAGGTCAATATCTGAATTTACCTTCGCAAGGACTTACAAATTATTTGGCTTCAAGTAATATTGATATTAATTCTGTCATATCTAAGGTGCCTGATTTTGAGGAATTATATGTAATTCCTGCAAAAGTAGTTCCTCCAAATCCTGCGGAATTACTGATGAACCCAAAGGTAGCAGAAATGTTTGATTATTTGAAAACAAAATTTGATTATATCATCGTAGATACGGCTCCTGTACGTTTAGTGGCTGATACCCTTTTAATAGCTAAAAATGCAGATGCTTTTGTTTATGTAGTACGAGAAAATCACACTACAAAACAAATGCTTAAAGAAGCTCAAAAATTATATAAAGAAAATAAGCTCCCTAATATGTCTGTATTGCTAAACGATACTAATTCAAACGCCAATGATAGCTATGGATATGGATATTATCAAAAAAATTTAAATAAACCTTGGTGGAAAAAATTATTTTAAATAAAATATATACAAGAAAGGCTACTCTGAATTGAGTAGCCTTTCTTGTATTCAAATAAAATTATTCTCTTTAAAAAATTATGATAATAATCCGTCAAGAGCGTCTGTATAGGTTTTTTTAGGGGCAACGCCTACTTGTCTACCAACTACCTCTCCGTTTTGGAAAACCAATACAGTAGGAATATTTCTTACTCCATATTTTGAAGCGAATTCTTGATTGTTATCTACATCTACTTTTCCTACTACTACTTTTCCGTCATACTCTTTTGAGATTTCCTCAACTACAGGACCTAACATACGACAAGGTCCACACCATACTGCCCAAAAATCAACCAAAACAGGTTTATTACTTTTTAAAACTACTTCTTCAAAAGTAGCATCAGTTATTTCTAACGCCATTTTTTATAAATTTTTATTGTTAATTGCACAAAGATACTAATTTAATATAGTATCACGCAACATTATGCTATAAATTTTCATTATAAATAATTGATTTTTTCTATGAATTTAACTCTCGTTCCTACGCCTACACTTAATTTTATGAGATTTCCAAGAAAAGAAAAATTGGCTATCAGAAGAAATTTAACATTTATTTTTGCTTTTTTCTACATCTGAATATTAGTTTTGATTGTTTATAATTTGACTTAAAAATTTTGTCAAATATTACTATCATTTCATTCTTTTTTATATCTTTACGTGTTCAAAATAAACAGTCATCTTATGAAAAAAGTTATTTTCTTTTCGATGTTTTTTTGGGTATTTTTTGCATGTAAAAAAGATACTATGGTAGTTAATAGCAACCCTTTGCTGTACAAAGATTATATTTCAGGATTTACCAGCGGATTGGTTTCTGCTCGGACTGGATTTAAAATTCTTTTTAACAAGGCTATTCCACAAGAAAAATTAGACAAAATCAACGATTTGGGATTGTTTGAAATTTCACCCAAAATAAAAGGAAAAGTAACGAGCATCAGTCCGTATGAAGTAGAATTTATTCCTGAAAATCGATTAGAACAAGATACTGAATACAAAATTTCGTTCAACCTAAAGAAACTTTTTACGGTTTCAGACGAATTGGGAATATTTCGATTTTCAGTAAAAACTCTGCAACAAGGTTACAAAATTAAAGAAGGAGACTTACAGTCCTACAACGAAAATTTATACTTTTTGAATGCCGAATTGCTTATCAATGACGCACTTCCGTATGAAACAGTTCAGAATTTGGTAACAGCCAAATTGATGGATGCCGATTTGGGAGACCCAGATATTTCGGTAAAAGTATTGCCACAAACGGGTGAAAATCGCTATCCGATTATTTTTGATAGCATTCCGCGAGGGGATAAAGAACAGCAATTGCAGGTATTTTGGAATAGGGATGATGTTGCTCATGAAAATAAAGAGCCTTTTCATTACATTATTCCTGAAAAAGGAACATTCAAAGTTGTTTCTACAAAAACAGAAAATTCATCTAATCAATCATTTAGCATTAATTTTTCAGAGCCTCTTGAGAAAAACCAAAACTTCACTGGCTTAGTAACATTAAGCAATACAGATACTGAACTGAAATACAGCGTAAATGGTAATGTTCTAAAAGTATTCCGTGATGCTAACAATGAAGGTGAGTTTCAAACCACTGTTCACGAAGGTATTAGAAGCATTTACGGAAAACGTATTAATAAATCTAATACATTCACTATTAACTTTTTACAACAAAAACCAGAAGTACGTTTTGTAAAAAATGGAACTATCCTACCAAGTTCGCAAAACCTAAAAATAAATTTCCAAACTATCAATCTACGTGCAGTAAATGCTACTGTATATCGCATTTATGAGAATAATATTCTTCAATTTTTACAAGAAAATAGCCTCTCCACAGGATATTCTCTACACAGAGTAGGTAGACCAATTGCCAAAAAAGTAATCCAACTTACAGAAAGTGCCTTAAATCCGCTTAGGGAATGGAATACATATACGCTTGATTTATCATCAATTATAACTCCTGAACCAGGTGCCATCTATCGAGTGGAAATGACTATGAAGAAGAACTATTCACTCTACGATTGTGGTAGCGGAGGTGAACCTTTGGACTTATCCTTTGAAAATGAGCCACTTGAAGAAGAAGACGAATCCTACGATGATTATGATTATCATTGGGGAGATAGAGACAATCCTTGTGAGGAGTTTTTCTATACGCATAAAGTAGTAGGTACCAATGTATTAGCAAGTGATTTGGGCGTAATTGTCAAAAAAGGACAAAACAACAACTACATTATCATAGTAAATAATATACTAACCACCGAGCCTGTAAGTGGAGCGTCAGTAGAAATATTTGATTATCAACAACAAAAAATTCAAGAAGAAAAAACTAATAATGAGGGAATTGCAAAATTTGACATTTCGCGACGAGCTTTTTTTGCCAAAATACGTAAAGACAAAAGCACAACTTACGTGAAAATGGATGATTATGCTCCACAATCGGTCAGCAAATACGATGTAGACGGAATGCATTTGCAAAAAGGTCTTAACGGATATATCTACGGAGAAAGAGGAGTTTGGCGACCTGGCGACAGCATTTATGTAGGTTTCGTCCTAAATGATTTCGCTCAAAAAATTCCTGAAAAATTACCTATTAAACTCACATTTACAGACCCTTACGGCAAAGTCATTACCGAACGTATACAAAGTAGTAACCCTACGAATCATTACGTATTCGGACTTAAAACCTCAGCCGAAGCTCCTACGGGCAATTGGAACGTGAGCATTTCTGCTGGGGCTGCCAAATTCTACAAACAAATAAAAATCGAAACCATCAAGCCGAATCGATTAAAAATAGAAAATAGCCTAATCGGTAAGTGTATTGCTGCAAAAGGTGAAAATGCTCGTCTGCAAGTGTCGTGGCTTCACGGAACGCCCGCAGGAAATACACAAATAAACGTAAAAGCAAAGTTTTATCCAGCCGAAACATCATTCAAAGGATATGAAAAGTATATTTTCAAAAACGAAGCTTTTCAGTTTGAAACTCAAGAAATCAACGTTTATGACGGACAAACAGACGAGCAAGGAAAAGCAAATTTCTTCTTCAAAACCAGCGAATTACAAGCTCCTGGAATGCTCCGTGTGAATTTTCTTACCCAAGCCAACGAAAGCGGTGGCGATTTTAGTACCGATGTAACTTCGGCTTTCCTCTCTCCTTTCGATAGCTATGTGGGGCTAAAACTCCCCGAACCTAACAAATACAATTATTATAACACAGAAGAAAATCATACTTTTGAAACAATTGTCCTATCTGAAACAGGTACACCTTTACATAATAAAAATATCTCTGTAACCGTGTACAAAGTAGATTGGAATTGGTGGTGGGATGCCTCTAACCAAAATATTTCTACTTATAATAGTTCTGGCAGTAGTGCTATCTATACCACCAAAACTATTACAACAGACCAAAACGGAAAGGCTTCCTTTAGTCTAAAAATTCCTGATGATGATTGGGGTAGGTATTTCATTTTGCTCTCTGACGAAGAAAGCGGACATAAATCAGGAACTGATGTTCATTTTGATTGGGACTCGTGGAGCGGAAAAACACGCTATGTTAGCAATAGTGATGAAGCCGTAATGCTTACCTTAGGGAGTGATAAAAAAGAATACAACGTAGGGGATAAAGCTACGATTTCATTCCCTTCAAGCGAAGGTGGAAGAGCGTTAATTTCAGTAGAAAACGGAAACAATGTTTTGGAAACTCATTGGGTAGAAACCGATGATTTTTTTGAAACTACATACAAAATTTCTATTACCGAAGAAATGGCTCCCAATGTGTATGTGTATGTAACGTTATTACAACCACACGCTTATACGCTGAACGATTCGCCTATTCGTATGTATGGAATTTTACCTATATCGGTAGTGAATAAAGATACTAAATTGGTTCCTGAAATAAAAATGGCAGAAGTACTACGCCCTGAACAGAAATCTACTATCAAAATTAGTGAAAAATCAGGCAAATCAATGACTTACACATTGGCTATTGTAGAAGACGGATTGCTGAATTTGACACGATTCAAAACGCCCAATCCGTGGGATACATTCTTTGCCAAAACAGCTTTAGGAGTAAAAACTTGGGACGTTTACAATGATATTATTGGTGCTTATGGCGGAACTGTAAATCAAGTATTTAGCATCGGAGGAGATGAAGATTTGGGAGGTGCTGATGCCCAAAAAGCCAATCGATTTAAGCCTTTCGTTATTTTCCAAGGTCCTTATGAACTGAAAAAAGGAGGAACTAATATACATCACATTAATATTCCTAACTATATGGGTTCTGCAAGGGTAATGGTGGTGGCTTCGGACGTAACAAAAAATGCTTTCGGAAGTGCAGAAAAAAAAGACATTCCTGTTATAAGTCCGCTATCATTACTGAGTTCACTACCTCGGAAAGCCGTTCCTGGGGAGAAAATCACTCTTCCAGTTACAGTTTTTGCAATGGATAAAAACGTAAAACAAGCTACTATTTCAGTTGAAACCAATGGACAATTCAAGCTATTAGGAAACAAATCGCAATCACTACAATTCGACGGAACGAGTGAAAAAATGGTATATTTTGAATTGGAAACTACCCAGCAGATAGGTATCGGCAAAGTGAAAATTATCGCTTCATCTGGTAAAGAAAAAGCTTCTTATGAGGTAGAAATGGACGTATATAACCCAAATCCAACAACGTATGTAGTTCAAAATGCAGTACTTACCGAAGGAAAATCACATTCTTTCAGTACTTCTATCTTTGGGGACAAAGCCCAAATGGCACTTGAAATATCCAGTTTCCCTGGTGTAAATTTACATCAACGGTTGAATTATTTGATTTCATATCCTCATGGTTGTGTAGAGCAAATTACCTCAGGTGCTTTTCCTCAGTTATTTTTAGGTGATTTTGTAGATTTGACCAAAGAAAAAACAGAGGAAGTTCGCCGCAATATAACCATTGCTATCAATAAAATACACGAAAATCAGCTCCCTAACGGAGGATTTGCTTATTGGAGAGGTGGACGCTACGCCGATGATTGGGCTACATCATACGTCGGGCAATTTTATATTTTGGCTGAAAACAAAGGCTATACACTTCCGTCAGGGAGCAAACAAAAATGGCTTAACTACCAAAACGAAGAAGCTCGCCAATGGCAATACGAAAGCAAATACCAAAACGATTTTGCTCAAGCCTATCGCCTATATACGTTAGCTTTGGCAGGAAATCCCAATATGGGAGCGATGAACCGCTTACGGGAAGTGAATGGTATTTCGGCAGATGCCAAACGGCTACTGGCAGCATCTTATGCTATTGCAGGACAAAAACAAACCGCTGAAAACTTATTCCAATCCACTTCAATAGATGATAATAATGGAAATTATCATTATTATGGCTCGTTGCTCCGCAATAAAGCAATGGCTTTAGAAACAGCTTTACTAATTGATAATAAGCAAGATGCAGGACGTTGGGCAGTTGAAATTGCAGAAAAACTTTCCTCTTCCGATTGGTTAAGTACCCAAACTACCGCCTATGCACTTTATGCTATGGCTAAATTCATTGAAGTTAATAAAAGTGGAAAAAATTTCTCGGTTTCTTATACTTTGGGAGGAAAATCAACAAATATAACTTCCAAAGAACCAATGATTTCCATTGATTTACCTATAAAAGGTAATAACCAATCTTTACAAGTGAAAAGCGATTCAAAACAAACACTTTACGTAAAATTGATTTCAAGTGGAGTGCTTCCTGTAGGAAAAGAATTGGCTATGCAAAACGGATTGGCTATTTCTACTACCTATCGTAGCGTAAACGGAAACATCATAGATGTGAGCAATATCAAACAAAGTACAGAGTTTATAGCTTCAATCGAAATAAAAAATATAACAAACGAACGCATTGATAATGTAGCTCTTACGCAAATAATTCCATCGGGTTGGGAGATAATCAATACGCGTTTTACGGAATACGGCGACACGCTACAAGAATCGCACATCGACTATGCCGATTTTAGAGATGACAGAGCTAATTTTTACTTATCATTACAAGCCAATCAAACTAAGGTAATTCGACTGAAGTTAAACGCTTCATACGCAGGCAGATACTACCTTCCCGGAACTTTTGCCGAAGCTATGTATAACAATCGCTACAACACCCGCACCGAAGGACAATGGGTAGAAGTAATTAAAAAATAATCGTAATATCAACCTCGCCTCTCTGATTAAAAATTAGAGAGGTTATTTAGGTTGCTTTGGGATTTAAGATTTTCTTTTTATTGCATAAATTATTGTTAAATAGCTTTATATCGTATGCCAATTAAATAAAATAGACTAATTTTATCCCCCGTTAAACAAAATTTTTAATTAGAAGGATGAAAAAATTTTTAGCTTTATGCTTCGCTGTGATGCTCCTTGCATCTTGCGGAGGAAATGTGGTAAAAAGCACCAAAGGAACTCGGGGTGCAAACAAAGTAATCAAAGGAGAGTGGACACTTTCTTCTATTACTTATAATCAGTCAGGAAAGTATGATATTACTTTGTTACGAGACACATCTAAGGAATGTTTTGAAGGTAGTCATTGGAAATTTGTTCCTAATAACTATCGAGGAACATATACTATTAATAATGCAGATTGTGTTGGTGGGCAACGTCATTTTATATTCGTGGTTCAAGAAGTAGATAAAACTACGGGGTACTATGACTTTTTGTTAAAGCCTACCAATGAAAAATTTCAGTCATCAACCAATGAGGGTATTCGCTTACATTTGGCTTATTTGTCTGATAATGAAATGCGTTGGGAGCAAACCGTTCAGGTTGATGGAAAACCTTTTGTTATTTCAATGAACTTTACAAAATAATTAAATTCAAATAAAAAGCAAGATGAAAAATATTTTAAAAAGGATAGGCATTTTAAGCCTTGCAATACTGCTTTTGGTTAGTTGCCAAGCGTATAATAATTCTAACAAAGCACAAAGAGGGGCTGTTATTGGGGCTACTGGAGGAGCGTTGCTTGGAGCAATTCTGGGTAACAACGTAGGAAGTGGTAACAATAGTGAGTTAGGAGCGGTGCTTGGCGGTGTTGTAGGTGGTGCTGCGGGAGCTATCATCGGTAACCAGATGGACAATCAAGCAAAGAAAATTGAAGAAGAAATACCTGGTGCCGAAGTAAAACGCGTAGATGAGGGTATTGTTGTTACTTTCGATGAAAATAGCGGCGTTACATTTGCAACAGGAAATGCTGACCTTACAGCCGAAGCAAGTGATATTCTTGATAAACTTGTGAAAATTCTAAATGAATATCCTGATACGAACATTCTTGTTGTAGGGCATACAGATAGCACAGGAAGTGATACGTTCAACATGACACTCTCTGAAAAAAGAGCAAAAACTGTTACAAAATATTTCACTACAAACGGTCTTTCTGCTTCACGTTTTACGACTAAATGGTACGGAGAAACGCAACCAGCGTATGATAACTCTACTGCTGAAGGTCGCTCTAAAAACAGACGTGTGAATATTGCTATTGTTCCTAACGAAAAAATGAAAGAACAAGCAAAACAACAAGCAGGACAATAAAAGATTTTTTCTAAACTTTTTAAGCCTATGGTTTTTAAGAATTGTAGCAAGAAAACTTGGCTACTGGCTAAAAACCATAGGCTTTTTTTTTATTGAATAGATATATAACCTGAGATAAAATATAGCTATTCTAATACTGCTCTAATAAATATTTAATCAAATCGGTAGTTGTTACAATCCCTACAAGTTTTTCATTTTCCAATACAGGAATTGAATGAAAACTTTGATTAGAAAGGATTTCAGCAACTTCCTTTACAGTTGTTTCTGAGGTTACAGTCAGCGGAGTTTTTGTCATTATCTGAGGAATGGTATACATATCATAAACCACTGAAGTAACTTCATCTTCGTCATCAATCATATCAGCAAAGCTAATACGTAACAAATCAGAATAACTAATAATGCCTATAATTCGCCCATCTTCCACAACGGGTATATGACGTATTTTGTGTTTTTTGAACAATCTTTCGGCGTCATATAACGTTTGTATAGGATTTAGGGTTACTAATTTTTTCGACATGATTTGAGATACGGGGACACGTTGTTTCATAGTTGTTTGTTTTTGAATTTATAATTGCTTTGTTCTATTAACATCACAAAGTTATTATCAAAACAACTAAAAAAGTATGACCGATATCATTGTTTTTTCAATTTGTTTTCCGTACCTTTATCAAGTTTTATCTTTTGGGCAAAAATTATAAATATATCTATAAAAAAAGCCTGAACTATAATAGTTCAGGCTTTTTTTAATTTCTTTCTCTTATTAAAACACTGCTGCCAAATCTTTTTTATATTTGCCAAGTAATGCTCGGGTTAATCCTAAATTAGCTTTTGTAGAATCTACCGCCAAATAGATGAAGTAACTGCCATTGGCTGCTATATCAATGATGTGAATTTGATCAGTCAAAGTGATTAGAATATCTTCTATTTTTTCACTTAAGCCTAAAACTTGAAGTGCACTTTGTTCCGATTTAACTACTTCTAAGTGATATGCCGAAGCTAGTGTCGGGTCAAAATTAGGATTTACTGTTTCAGCTCCGTAAGAAACACCAGATCTTACCTCTGTAACAGATACTGCTATAAATCCAGGAACATTATTTTTCATATCCTGAATAAATTTGTCTAATACGTTTGTCATTTTATTAATTTTATTATTGTTATTTCAACCAATTACTGAAACTGTAGTGAAATTTCAAGTTATAGAGGCATCGAGCGGATTCGAACCGCTGTACAAGGTTTTGCAGACCTCTGCCTAGCCACTCGGCCACGATGCCTTTTTTTATTCAGGGGGCAAATATAATCTTTTTTATCAAATTAACAAAATCTTTTTCGTTTTATTTTTACACTTACTGCTTCTACATCTCCCCCGATAGGAGGATTTAATTTTGAAATACTAAGCACTACTTTCTCTGTTTGAGGAAGTTCTTTAAAGATTCTGTCTGAAATTCTGCCCGCAACGTGTTCCAAAAGTTTTGACCGAATAGCCATTTCTTCTTTTACAATTCTATTCAAATGAACATAATCTACAGTATCAGATAAATCATCTGAAGCGATTGATTTTTCCATATCCAGCGTTATTTTTGCATCTACGCGGTAATCACTCCCAATGAGTTTCTCTTCTTGTAAACATCCGTGGTTTGTATAAACCCGTATGTTTTTTAAAACAATTTGCCCCATTTATTGATGCGTACATCTACAATTACTTACTCCTTGGAACAAGTCAAGACCTAAGGTAATAACGTGAGTTCCAGAGTTATATGTTACGAGTTTATTCAACATTATCTGATACGAATATGCGAAATAAAACTGCCCATACTTAATTCCCGCCATAGGTCCTGCATTTAGCGGTTGCAGAATTTGGTCATTTAGAAAACGATAATTAGCTCCTACCCAATAGTAATCCTCCATATCTCTCCAACGGAATTTAAGATTCACATCAGTAGATGAACGTCTATCACTCTCATAATATTGAAAAAACACCGACGGTTCTATTTCAAAATCACTTTCTCTTGTACGTTTGTATCTATATCCTGTGTACAACGTATAGTTACGTAAACGCATCGGCTCATTGGTAGCGAAAATATCAATATCTTTATTCAAGATATTCAACGCATTGGCACTCAAGAACCAACCTTTATATCGGTATAAAAACCCAACATCAAAGTTATGGTTTATTTGTGAACGATTATTCGTTACAGAAGGGTCTACCCCTCCTGCTGCTGCCGATTGGTCAAACTTATCAATGTCTATTCGAAATGAATTCAAAGCATACGAAATACCAAATGACACGAAATGGTTCTCATATCTATCCAAAGTAAGGTGGTGTGCAAAACTCGCCTTCCCTCCCATTTGTTTGGTAAAGCCATTCTTGTCATTGTATAAAATAAGCCCTGCTCCACTTCGCTCCCCAATACGCACATCTCCTGAAAGAGACTGATAATCAGGCGCATCTTTAACGCCTACCCATTGTGAAACTCCACTGAAACGCAATTTTACAAAGTCTCCAATTCCTGCATAAGTAGATGTGATTAAAAATTCACTATCTGCCAAATATTGATTCATTTGAGGCAAGTACAATTCCTGTGCAGACAACTTTCCTCCTATAACACAAGTTGTGAGAATTAATAATATTTTCTTCATTGTTGATAAAATTAATATAATTTTTATTCTGCTCTTCTTATTTTAAAATTTCTTTACAAGGCACACCAAATAAAAATTTGGACAAATATCTTTACTTTTTTTTTATTTTCCTATTTTTTTTTATTTTTCATAGTGATATTTAACATATCAGATTTATTTTAACATTTCTGAAAGAATATAGAAAGTTTATTTTTTCAATCTGAAAACTTTTTATCTTTAATTTTAAAACTTTTTTTGATTTTGAATATTCACATACAAACTGCTGAAAATCAAAAGAAAATAATTTTTCCGAAAGAAAAAAAATGTTTTTCTACTTAAAAATATTTTTTCTTTCAAAATTTTGCGTATATTTGCAACCGCAAAACGCTCATCACTCGCGGGTGTGGTGAAATTGGTAGACACGCCAGACTTAGGATCTGGTGCTTCACGGCGTGGGGGTTCGAGTCCCTTCACCCGCACAAATCAAATAGCCTTAATTTATTACCAAATAAGTTAAGGTTTTTTCTTTTTGAAACAAATAAACTTCGTACAAATACGTTATTCACTTACAATGGAATACACCAAACCCAAAACAGCTTACAACATTCTTTTTGCTATTGCTATTGCACATTTGCTGAATGATTTGTTACAAGCCGTCATTACAGCCAGTTATCCACAATTAAAGCAAGAATTCGGGTTATCAATGACGCAAATCGGTGTTATTACGCTTTGCTATCAAGTGGCAGCCTCCATATTTCAGCCTTTGGTGGGGAATTTCACAGACAAACACCCCATGCCTTACTCACAAGTTTTCGGGATGCTTTTTACTATTTTAGGAATCATAGTTATTGCATTTTCAATAAGTTACGCTTGGATTTTAGTAGCCGTAATCCTCATTGGGACAGGGTCTTCTATTTTTCATCCTGAATCCTCACGAGTTGCCTTTTTGGCTTCGGGTGGAAAGCGAAGTTTGGCTCAATCCATATTTCAACTTGGAGGCAATGCAGGAACCGCAATCGCTCCTTTATTGATAGCACTAATAGTAATTCCTCACGGAAAGAAACATACGCTTTGGTTTGTTACTTTTGCGATACTTGCTACAATTATTTTATTCTATGTAGGAAAATGGCGAAGTAAGGAACTTAAAAAATATTCTAATAACCAAAAAAAAGATATAATTTTACCTAATTTATCATCTCGGCAAACTTCTATTTCGGTAGTAATTCTATTGATTTTGATTTTTTCAAAGTACTTTTATACGGCTGGTATTACCAATTATTTTCAGTTCTATACGATACAAAAATTTGGTTTATCAGAGGTACAAGCTCAAGTATATTTGTTTTACTTTCTGGGTGCTGCTGCCTTAGGAACATTGCTGGGAGGAATGTTTGGGGATAAATTCGGCAGGAAGTTTGTAATTTGGTTCTCTGTGCTGGGAGCAGCTCCTTTTGCTTTATTGCTCCCGTATGCCAATCAAGAATGGACAGCGATTCTGATAGTAATTATTGGGCTAATCATCTCATCGGCATTCCCTGCTATTTTGGTTTATGTGCAAGAGTTGCTCCCTAAGAAAATCGGAATGATTTCAGGACTTTTTTATGGCTTTGCCTTTGGAATGGGAGGGCTTGCCTCTGCTGTTTTAGGAAAAGTTATCGACCTTACAGATATTGATTTTGTATATAAAATGTGTTCTTTTCTACCTCTGATGGGACTTATTGCCTATTTCTTACCAAATTTAAGTAAAAAAGAGAAAAAGAAAACAACTTGATGCTTTTACATAAATAAACGTATATATCTATTAACCAAACTATTATATTATAAAATTAATTGTTAAAAACATTTTATTATGAAAACCTATTTTTTATTTTTTATAGCTATTCTTTTTTTTAATACAACCCGAACAATAGCTCAATCGAAACCCGAACCGAAATCCTACATCACTTATCGAGTAACTGAAAGAATCGAAATTGATGGCAAAGACAATGAGCCATCGTGGCAAAAAGCCCTTTATACTGATAATTTTATCGACATCGAAGGAGTGAAAATTCCGCATTTAAAAACCAACGTAAAGATGCTCTACGATGACACCTATTTCTATTTTTATGCCAAAATGGAAGAACCTCACGTATGGGCTACGCTCAAAGAACGCGACACGGTCATCTTCCATAACAATGATTTTGAGATATTCTTAGACCCTGATAATGACTCTCATAACTATTATGAATTTGAAATAAATGCCCTAAATACGGTTTGGGATTTGTTCCTCACAAAACCTTATCGTGAGACGAATAAGATATTAGATGGCTGGGACATCAACGGACTGAAATCGGCTGTATATGTGAGTGGTACATTGAATAACTCATCTGACACAGATGATTTTTGGAGCGTGGAAATAGCTATCCCGTGGGCTGCAATGCGAGAGGCTCACAAACAAAATAACATTCCTACTAATAAATTTTGGCGAGTGAATTTCTCACGTGTACATTGGGATTTTGACCTTACCGATGGGCGATATAATAAAAAGAAAGGAGCCGACGGCAAATATTTGCCCGAGTATAATTGGGTGTGGTCGCCTCAATGGAAAATTAGTATGCACGAACCCGAACTATGGGGTTACGTTTATTTTTCGGATAAAGTAATAGGTCAAAAAGACACTTTCAATGTCCCTAAAGATGAAGCCATAAAACGCTATCTCTATGATTTGTATCATTTTAGCAAATCCAATACACCACAAAAACTCATAACAAAAACAAAAAAAGGAACTATAATCACAGAAAAGAAAATTGTTCCCACATTCAATATGAATCCGTTTTTTTGGAATATTTCAGTTAAAAGTCCTTTTACAGGAAAAATTTTAGTTATTTCCCAAGACGGAAAATTAGAAGAGTTTGAAAAATAAAATGATATTTATTAATTCTTTCTCAAAAAAGGCTAACAACTTCCGCTGTTAGCCTTTTTCTTAAATATATTATTATGAAAAGAAAATTACATCATTCCTGGCATTCCGCCTCCCATTGGTGGCATTCCGCCTGCTTTTTCGTCTTTAATATCTACCAAAGCACACTCTGTGGTCAAAATCATACCTGCTACTGAGGCTGCATTTTCAAGAGCCACACGTGTTACTTTTTTAGGGTCGATAATTCCTGCTTTGAACATATCTGTATACTGACCTGTTTTAGCATTGTAGCCAAATGTATCACGTGATGAATCGGTTACTTTTGCTACGATTACAGAACCTTCAACACCTGCATTTTCTACGATTGTTCGTAAAGGAGCTTCTAAGGCTTTGGCTACGATTTGGATTCCTGTAACCTCGTCTGCATTTATCGGTTTTACTTTGGTCAAAGCACCTTTCGCACGAAGCAAAGCAATACCTCCACCAGCTACGATACCTTCTTCCACAGCCGCACGTGTAGCGTGAAGAGCATCGTCTACGCGGTCTTTTTTCTCTTTCATCTCTACCTCTGAAGCTGCACCTACATAAAGAACCGCCACACCACCTGACAATTTAGCCAAACGCTCTTGTAGCTTCTCACGGTCGTAATCCGAAGTGGTTACTTCGATTTGTGCTTTGATTTGATTCACACGAGCTTTGATTTGTTCTGCATCTCCAGCTCCATTTACAATCGTTGTATTATCCTTATCGATAGCAATTTTTTCAGCCGTTCCTAACATATCGATAGTTGCATTTTCAAGGGTAAATCCTCTTTCTTCGGCAATTACCGTTCCTCCTGTTAAGATAGCGATGTCCTCTAACATTGCTTTTCTTCTGTCGCCAAATCCAGGAGCTTTTACAGCTGCGATACGAAGCGTTCCTCTTAATTTATTCACTACTAAGGTAGCCAACGCCTCTCCGTCAATATCTTCTGCGATGATTAACAGCGGTTTTCCTGATTGAGCAACTGGCTCTAACACAGGAAGTAAATCTTTCATTGTAGAGATTTTCTTGTCGTAAAGCAAGATGTAAGGTCTGTCGAGTTCAGCAACCATTTTCTCTGAATCGGTAACGAAGTAAGGCGATAAATATCCTCTGTCAAACTGCATTCCCTCTACAACATCTACGTACGTATCTGTTCCTTTGGCTTCTTCTACTGTGATAACGCCTTCTTTACCTACTTTTTCAAAAGCCGTAGCGATTAATTCTCCGATAGTATCGTCATTATTTGCAGAAATAGACGCTACTTGACGGATTTTTTCAGAAGAAGAACCTACTTCTTTTGCTTGTTTTGCTAATTGCTCTACGATTTTAGTAACCGCTTTGTCGATACCGCGTTTTAAATCCATCGGATTTGCTCCTGCTGCTACGTTTTTCAAACCTTCTTTTACGATAGCTTGTGCCAAAACGGTAGCCGTAGTTGTTCCGTCTCCTGCCAAATCGTTTGTTTTTGAAGCGACTTCTTTCACCATTTGAGCTCCCATATTTTCAAGAGCGTCTTCCAATTCCACTTCTTTTGCTACGGTAACACCATCTTTGGTAATATGTGGAGAACCGAATGATTTACTGATAATTACATTACGTCCCTTAGGTCCTAATGTTACTTTTACTGCGTTTGCTAACGCATCAACGCCACGCTTTAATCCTTCGCGAGCTTCTATATCGAATTTTATTTCTTTTGCCATTTTTTTTTATACTATTTTAATTATGATTGAATTTTTTCAAAGATTTTATTTTAAAATTACGTATGAAGTTATCTGATTAAATAACTGCCAAAACGTCATTTTCTCTCATTATGAGATAATCTTTTCCTTCCAATTTTAATTCAGTTCCTGCGTATTTTCCGTAAAGAACCACGTCTCCTACTTTTAATGTTACGGGATTGTCCTTAGTTCCTGCACCTACTGCTACTACAGTTCCTTTTTGTGGTTTTTCTTTTGCAGTATCTGGGATAATAATACCTGATGCTGTTGTAGTTTCTGCTACCGCTGGTTCAATCAACACTCTGTCTGCCAACGGTTTAATTTTTACTTTTGCCATATTATTTTGTATTATATTAAAAATTTTGTTTGCTATTCTCCCGAAAGGGTCAGAAAGTGTGCCAAATTACCAAAAACTGACACGCTGTCACTTTCTGTAATAAGGAATATTGAGAATTGTTAATACTTCTATTTTCAATTCTCAATATTTATATTATACTCAATTATTGAGCTGTATTGCTTGTAGTTGCCGACTGAGCAGGTGTGCTAGTTGGTGCAGGCGTATTAGCTGGAGCAGGTGTATTCAATACATTATTTTCAATCGGTGCCCCATCTAACAAAATAGAATCAGAACCTGTCGTTGTTCTTGATTGCAATAATGTATTAGCAATCAAAATCAATGCTGCCAAAAGCGTTGCAAATGTCCACGTGCTACGCTCCAAAAAGTCCCCTGTTTTTTTAACACCTCCTACTACTTGTGTATTACTACCAAAAGTAGAAGAAAGCCCTCCTCCTTTTGGATTTTGTGCCATAATCACCAATGCAAGTAGCAAACATACTACTACAATCAGAATCAAAAAAATGTTGAATGTTGTCATTTTCTATAAATTATTTTGTTGTAAAATTTTAATATTTGTTATTTGGGCTGCAAAGTAAGCACTTTTTTCTGGATTTTTCAAAATTAATATTTCATAAGCCTGAATTGCTTGTTTATATTTTCGTTGATTTACGTACACTTGTGCCAATGTTTCGGTCATTAATTGATGTGGGTCAGTCTTTACCTCATTCGCCAAATTTATGTTAGAAACATAATCTTTTGATGGCTCTATTTTAGGGTTTGATTCCAAAAATTTATCTATCAAACGGAATTTCTCAGCTATTGTTTCATCCTTAAAATCAGCCGATTGTATATTACTTTCTTCCGAAACATTCTTTATCCATTCCGATACAGAATCTACTCTATTTCCTAAGACAATTTCGTTTTTTTCACGTGAATTATCGGGCTGTACATCATTCATTTCTTCCTTATAAACAAGGATTGATTCTATATCTGGCTGACGGATAAATTTTTCTGAAAAAATATCTTCTTCAAAGATAGATTTTGGCACTTGAGGCACCGCAAACACTTGCGATGGCTGATAATTTGTGTTGGAAATTGAAAAATTATCCTTCTTTGCTTCTTGTCGCTGTACCGCTTTTTTGATTTCATTAAGTTCCTGTTGCAATACTGAAACATCGGGAACAACGGCTTTGGAATGAATAAAATCATACAATACAGAGCGGTCTAAAACGTGAACCGCAGCCAGCTTAAGGGCTTTGTTATATCGGTAATTTCCTTCGGAATGAAGTACTTTGAGCTGTAACACCCTCGCTGCTTGAAAGTAAGGATATTCCTCCACGATGTTGTTCAACTCGTGTGCTTGTTCCTCACTTATTACATACGGATTTTTAAGTATTTCTACGAATTCTTTTACAGTCATTTGTTACCAATCAGCCAATGATGCGTTAAAAATATCTTGTGTAATACGCTCAAATATTTCGGCAAATGCAGTTCCTTTGATAGAACTTAACTGTGCCGCTCCTGGGTAATCGTAATAGAACGAAAATCGCTTTTCAAAATCTTTGTTTTCTTCCACATTATTGGTAAAACGCACGTTTACACCTATAGTAAGGCGGTTTTGAGCGGCAGTTTGTTGGGCAGTTGCCGTCATCGGAGTAATGTTAAACTCTACGATTTCACCTTCATACACTAAATCGGCATTGCGGTCTGTGAGCGATAAATTAGTTTGATTATTAATCAAATCTTGTAAAGCAATCGTAAAATCTCTGTCTAATCCTGGTTCAATTAAAGGAGCATCGTTGCGAAAAAAGTTCACTTGGAACGTTTTTGCATTCCCTGTACTCCCACCTGTAAAATTATAAACTCCACATCCTGAAGCTATTACTGTTAATAAAATAAGTAAAATCTTTTTCATCAAGACTCAAAAATAAGTTTCGCAAGGTAGTTATTTTTTTTGAAACAACAAAATTTTCAAAAAGAACTTTGAAGTTACAAAAAAATGAATTACTTTTGCACCCAATTTTAACACATTAAATAACAAGCTATGTATGCAATTGTAGAGATAGCAGGGCAACAATTCAAAGTTACCAAAGACCAAAAAGTGTTTGTTCACCGTTTACAAAACCAAGAAGGTGAGAAAGTTGCGTTCAGTAACGTACTCCTTTTGGATAACAACGGAAGCATCACAGTAGGCGCCCCAGCTATAGACGGAGCTTCGGTAGAAGCCAAAGTAGTTAAACATTTAAAAGGAGACAAAGTCCTTGTTTTCAGAAAAAAAAGACGTAAAGGTTTCAAAGTTAAAAACGGACACAGACAATATTTGACTGAAATCGTTATTGAAAACATCGTAGCGTCAGGAGCAGTAAAAGTTGAGAAAAAAGAAACTAAACCTGCTACAAAACCAGCAAAAGCTGACGATTTGAAAAAAATCGAAGGTATTGGACCAAAAGCATCTGAGGCTCTTGTAGCAGCTGGTGTGGATACGTTTGCGAAGTTAGCTAAAAAATCAGCAGACGAAATCAAAACCATTTTGTCTGAAGCAAGTTCAACTTTATCACACTTAGACCCGCAAACTTGGGCTGCACAAGCTCAATTAGCCGCTGACGGAAAGTGGGACGAGTTGAAAAAATGGCAAGACGAACTTAATGGTGGCATTCAAAAATAATTTTTAACACTTAAAAACAGAAAAAATGGCTCACAAGAAAGGTGTCGGTAGTTCGAAAAACGGTAGAGAATCTCACTCAAAACGTTTGGGAGTGAAGATTTATGGTGGTCAAGTTGCCATCGCAGGGAATATTATTGTTAGACAAAGAGGAACTCAACATAACGCTGGCGAAAATGTGTACATCGGTAAAGACCATACACTACACGCTAAAATAGACGGAATTGTTAAGTTTGAGAAAAAGAAAGACAATAAATCATATGTTTCAATTGTTCCTTTTGAAGCATAATTGTTATTTTAAATAAAATTTTAAAGAGGTTACCGTGTGGTAGCCTCTTTTTTTGCGATTCATTTATTTTTCAAAAACTGCTTTTTAAACAACATCATGCTATGTTTTTTTCCTGATAATTTTATAGGATTTGCCTTTTTTGCAATAGCGAATAACTTTAAAGGAATGTGGCAATATCCCGTAGGATTTTTAATCAAATACTGCTGATGCCAATCTTCCGCAAGATAAAAATTACGCAAAGGTTCACATTCCACCACAATAGGACTATTATATTTTTTTGATAAATTAGTTAATGCCTGACGAATCAGTTTTTCATCTTGCTTATTTGTATAGTAAATCCCTGTACGATAGCGAGTTCCCTCATCGTTACCTTGTTTGTTAAGGCTAGTCGGGTCAATGGTTTTGAAAAACAATTTCAGCAATAAACTAAGTGTAATACGCTTTTGGTTGTATAGCACTTTCACTACTTCAGCATAGCCCGTTGTGTCGGTATAAACTTCTTCATAAGTTGGATTTTCTTTATTACCATTGGCATATCCTGAAGCCACCTGAACCACTCCCCTAACCTGTTTGAAAAAATGTTCTGTTCCCCAAAAGCATCCTCCTGCAAAATATATTTCTTTAATATCGCTCGATTCCATAATTTTTAACTCATAACATTCTTTTTTACAAAAATACCAAAAGATTTTTAAACTCACAAATAGTTTTTTATTGAAAAAAATTAAAATAACAATTTAGGTTAAATAATGGGTATATTCACTTTATTTTCATTTTTTGAAGTCATTTTTTTATTATTAAAATAATATTTCATACCTTTGGAACCTATTATATCAAAATAGTATTTGATTATGAAAAAACAATTGGAAAAAGAATTACAAGAGTTGGCTCAAAGTATTATTGACACCAAAGATAATTTGGACTTGCCAAATCTGAAGAAAGAAGCTGAAAAATTACTTGAGAAAGTTACGATTCTTAATTTTGTAACGAAATATTACAATTCTGTAGGGTCATCGGAAGAGCGTTTACAGTACACAATGAAAAAAGTTGCTGATTTCATAGAAGAAGACCAAGATGAGAACGACATTTTCAATCTTCCTGTAAAAACTACTCAGGTACAGAAACTTGCTACTTCTCAACCAAAGAAAAGTACTCCAGAAGTAGCAGTTGCCAAAGTAGAGGAAAAAGAAGAAATTCTATCTAAGCAAGTAGCCGCTAAGTCAAACCATTCTATGGATAGCCTTTCGGCATACAAGGCTTATCAACAGAACATTGCCCAAAAATCAGTTCAAGAAACTGAACCTCAGCACATTGTTCAGGAAAAAATAGAAAAACCTATAACTCAGATAGAAACCTTTACAGAAGAAGATTTCATAGAAGAAACCATCACAAAAGTTCCTAAAAAGCAACCATTAGAAGATTTTATATCACAAACAAAACACCCTGTTTTTGAGAAAAAAGAAGATACTGACAATCGTACACCTTCATTGAATGATAAATTTGGAAAAGCTACACAAATTGGGCTTAATGATAAACTTGCTTTTATCCGCCAGTTATTTTTCGGAAGTGAAAGCGAATATAACAATGTTGTTCAGCACATTAACAGTCTGGAAAGCGTTCAAGACATCGCTGTTTACATTGAGCAAGAAATAAAACCAATTTATAATCATTGGCGAGGTAAAGAAGATTATGAAGAGCGTTTCTTGAGTTTAATGCTTAAACGATTTGAGGTGTAATGAACAAATTATACCTCATCCCCACTCCTATCGGGAATTTAGAAGACATTACCCTAAGGGCATTACGACTTCTAAAAGAGGTAGATATTATCTTGGCAGAGGACACTCGCACAAGTAGTAAGTTACTGAAACACTATGAGATAAACACTCCAATGCAAAGCTATCACATGCATAATGAGCATCAAGTAGTAAACCATTGGGTACAATGTATTAAAAATGGAAAAAGTATAGGACTCATTACCGATGCTGGAACTCCAGCCATCTCTGACCCTGGATTTTTACTCGCCCGTGCTTGTGTAGAACAGGGGGTGGAAGTGGAGTGCCTTCCTGGGGCAACGGCTTTTGTGCCTGCCTTGGTCAATAGTGTTTTGCCAAACGAACGCTTTGTTTTTGAAGGTTTTTTACCTGATAAAAAAGGACGACAAACACGCTTACAATCCCTTGTGGAAGAGCGTAAAACAATGATTTTTTACGTTTCTCCTCATAAACTTTTAAAAACGATTACTGATTTCATTTCCTTTTTTGGAGAAAACCGAAGAGCTTCTATCTCACGGGAAATCACTAAATTACATGAAGAAACGCAACGAGGAACTCTCGTAGAATTGTTCCAATACTACCAGAAAAAACCTCCAAAAGGTGAAATCGTGATGATAGTAGAAGGAAAATCCAAAGAAAAAGAAATTTTTTAAAAAAATATTCAGGCTTGCCAATTATTGACAAGCCTTCTTCTTAAATTTATTTATGACAAAAATTCTTTGTATAGAAACCTCTGGAGTTAATTGCTCCGTAGCAATAGCTCAGAATAATGCACTTTTGAGTGAGAAATCGGAAAATAAAGGAAAATTCACCCACGCCGAAAGCCTACATATATTCATAGAAGCTGTTTTGGAATCCGTGAAACTCACACTCAATTCTATTGATGCTATTGCAATAAGTAGCGGACCTGGCTCATACACTGGCTTACGAATTGGGGTTTCTGCAGCAAAAGGACTTTGTTTTGCTTTGAACAAACCTTTAATTGCTATACCTACACTCCAAATTCTTGCTACACAAATTATGGATAATGATATAATTATCCCTATGTTAGATGCTCGTCGTATGGAAGTGTATAGTGCCGTTTTCGACAGAAACTTCAACAATATTCAGGCTTCAGAAGCTAAAATATTAGATGAAAATAGTTATTCTCAATGGTTAAACCAAGGAAAAGTTGTTTTTTTAGGAGATGGAAGTGATAAATTTGCCAAAATATGTCGTCATCCCAATGCTATTTTCAGAAAAAATGCTTTTCCGCAAGCAAAAGATATGATTCGGCATGCTTTTAAAAAATTTGAAATGCAAAATTTTGAAAATCTCGCATATTTTGAACCTAATTATTTGAAATAAATAGCTTTTTATTCTACTTTTGCTTCTTTATTGGCTAACTGCCCACAAGCAGCATCAATATCTTTTCCACGGGAACGACGTACAGTTACGATAACACCTGCCTCTTCCAGCATCTGTTGGTACATATCTATCGCCTCGGTGTTAGCTTGAGAAAAATCACCTTCATCAATGGGATTGTATTCTATCAAATTCACTTTGGAGGGAGCAAATCGGCAGAATTTTATCAGGGCTTCTACGTCTTTCCGCTTGTCGTTTATATTTTTCCAAACTACATACTCGTAAGTAATTTTATTTTTGGTTTTTTTGTACCAATATTCCAATGCCTCACGGAGTTCTGACAAAGGAAATTGCTCATTGAAAGGCATTATCGAAGTACGCACCTCATCAATAGCTGAATGCAAAGACACAGCCAGTTTGAATTTAACTTGGTCATCTGCCATTTTTTTAATTAATTTCGGAATACCCGAAGTAGAAACAGTTATACGCTTAGGAGACATTCCTAAACCTTCTTCAGAAGTTATTCTCTCAATGGCTTTTAATACATTGTTATAATTCATCAGAGGCTCACCCATTCCCATAAAAACAATATTGGAAAGCGGACGGTCAAAGAACATACGGCTTTGATTATCAATCACTTTAACTTGGTCAAAAATTTCATCAGGGAGTAAGTTACGCATTCTTTTTAAACGAGCGGTAGCACAGAATTTGCAATTCAAACTGCACCCCACTTGGCTAGACACGCAAGCAGTAGTACGCGTATCGGTAGGTATTAAAACCGATTCTACCAATAATCCATCGTGCAGACGTACTGCATTTTTGATAGTTCCATCGGCACTGCGTTGCATTACATCTACCTCAATATGATTAATTGTGAAATTACTCTCTAACATTTCTCGTATTTTCTTGGGTAAATTAGTCATCGCCTCGAACGAATGTAACCCTTTGTTCCACAACCATTCATATACTTGATTACCACGAAAGGCTTGATTGCCATTCGCTTGAAAAAATTGACGCAACTCGTCCTTACTTAATGCCCGTATGTCCTTTTTTATTTGCATGGGGCAAAGGTAGAAAAAAAACACAAACCGAAGCTACTTTACCTAATAATGTGCTTCTTATTCCATATATTTTCTACTTCATCGGAATAAAATCTTAACAAAAACATCGTTTTTAACTTAACCAAAAGCCAAAGTATTGTTAATTTTTTTGAGGGTTAATATTAATTCGTAATTTTGCTCTGTTTTTAAACCAATAATTATTTTTTCATATGAAAAAGACAACCTTAAGCTTAGTTGCTATTTTATCAGTGGGAGGATATGCTTTTGCACAAGATTTGCCTTCTAATCCTGCTCCTGGTAAATGTTATGTGAAATGTATCACAAAAGATGAGTTCCGTGAGGAGACAGAAACTATCCAAATTTCGCCTGCTTACAGCAAATTAGAGGTAGTTCCTGCAAAGTACAAAACTATTGAAGAGCGTGTTTTAGTTAAAGAAGCAAGCAAAAAATTAGTATATGTACCAGCTGTTTATGAAACTGTAGATGTTCCTTATGAGAAAAAAGAACAAGGAAATGTCCTAACAGTAGTCCCTGCTGCTTTCGGTAATGAAGTGAAAACTATTGAGGTATTTCCTAAAACTGCAGGATGGGAGTACAAACACTTGGATAACTGTCCTTCTATCAACAAAGATGCTTGCGTTACTGCGTGTTTCGTTGAAAAACCTGCTCGTTTTGAAAGTGTTAACGTTGTTACTTTAACAAAAGACGCTCATACAAACGAGACTCAAACACCTGGTGTTGAAGCTACATTTAAACGCCAAGTAGTAAAAACTCCTGCTCGCGTAGATGAAATCGAAATTCCTGCTGAATACGCTACCATCAAACGTGAAGTAGTTGATACTCCTGCTACAACACGTAAAGTAGATGTACCTGCCGAACAAAAAACAATTACTAAACAAGTATTAGTAAAACAAGGTGGTGTTACTGTTTGGGAAGAAGTAGATTGTAAATTATTAGAGCCTACTTTATTACCTATTTTGTATGAATACAATAGTGCTAAATTAACTAAAGATTCTGAGAAAATCATTGACGAAATGTTACTTCCTTTGCTAAGAGGTAAAAACACAAGTGTTGAGATTATGTCACACACTGATGCCAGAGGAAATGATGAATACAACATGTCTTTGTCTCAACAAAGAGCAAATGCTGTAGTTAATTATTTGGCTAACAAAGGTATCCAACGTTCAAGAATGATTGCAAAAGGATACGGAGAAAGTCGATTAATCAACAGATGTGCTAACGGAGTTCAATGTTCTGAGCAAGAACACCAAGCTAACCGCCGTACTGAATTTAGAATCCTTGGTGAGTAATCACTTTTAAGAAAAATAAAAAAGCCTCTATATAATAGAGGCTTTTTTATTTTTTTATTTATTTCTTCCTTTCAATAACATAATTAACCATTAGTGATAAAGCAGTTTTGTACTCTGATTCGGGAAATTCTGTGAGAATAGCTAACGCTTTTTGCTGAAACTCTCGCATTTTTCCTTCTGCATAACTCAACCCATTTTTTTCTTTAACGAAAGCAATAATTTCACGTACTCGCCTTTTGTCCTTATTATGATTTTTGACAGAATTGATAATCCAGCTCCGCTCTTTGTCAGAACAATTATTCAGCGTATAAATAAGCGGAAGTGTCATCTTTTGCTCTTTTATATCAATCCCTGTCGGCTTTCCTATAAAATCATCTGTATAATCAAACAAATCATCTTTAATCTGAAAAGCCATACCTATATATTCCCCGAAAAGTCGCATTTTCTCAATAGTTTCTTCTTCTTGAGGAATTACCGAACAAGCTCCCATCGCACAACAAGCAGCAATTAATGTAGCTGTTTTCTGGCGAATAATTTCATAGTAAACCGACTCTACAATGTCCAGCCTTCGAGCTTTTTCTATCTGTAATAATTCCCCTTCACTCATTTCGCGTACTGCTACCGAAATAATTCGTAAAAGGTCAAAATCCGAATTGTCAATAGAAAGTAACAACCCTTTGGAAAGTAGATAATCCCCCACCAAAACAGCTATTTTATTCTTCCAAAGTGCATTCAAAGAAAAAAAACCTCGCCTTTTATTGCTATCATCTACCACATCATCGTGTACCAAAGTCGCCGTGTGTATCAATTCTATCACAGAAGCTCCCCGATACGTACGCTCCTCTACTCGTCCTCCCGAAACCATTTTGGCTACTAAGAAAACAAACATCGGACGCATCTGCTTTCCTTTTCGGTTTACGATATAATACGTAATCCGATTAAGCAACGCCACCCGTGAGGACATCGAATCGCGAAACTTCTGCTCGAAAAGCTCCATTTCCTCGCGTATGGGCTGTTGTATTTGTGAGATGATTTTCATTGCGTAACCGTTTCTAAGAAAAATTTTTTAGGTGTTGTAAAAAGTATGATACAAGCAAAATTATATTCATTTCGTCAGGCTGAACGAAGTCGAAGTCTTAGATTTTATTAGGCTTCGACTCCGCTCAGCCTGACACTCAAAATCAATTATTTACTTGTACTTTCACGACCAGCTTTCGGATTTTACCTTTACCGATAATAGGTGCGTGGGCATCTTCGGGATACACTACGGCAAATTGCCCAGGCTGTAACGTAACATACGTAGTAGGCTCATCGGAATACAATCCAAAATCATTCTCGGTATCAAAAACTTTCTGCTCCTGCGTACAATCCGAAAGATTTTTCCAACCGATAGTCTCCTCGCCCGTTAGCAAAATATGAATGTCCAAATATTTTCGGTGGTATTCCAGCACTTGTGCTTCTTTGGTGAGGCATTCTGGTTCGGAATTGATAATAAACACGTTATCCGAATCGATTTCTATCTTCCCTAATTCCGCATTGAGCAAATCGTGCGATTTTACATACTGAAACACTTTCGGAAAAGCTGGGTGAAGGCTTTCATAACGGTTGCTTTGTTCTAAATTGGCTATAATCATTTTATATTTTTTGATGTGTCCCGCAAATATATTGAAATTCATCTGAAAAACAAAAATAAATACATTTTTGCCCCAAATTATAGGTTTTTTCCAAAATAAAAGCCCTTAATTTTGCTTTTATTGGGTTTATATTTTTTGCAAATCTTCTAAACAAAGTGAAAGCTGTGATTTCATCAGAAATTCGATGAGTAGTTATAAAATAAGTTGAAATATTTCAATAGTATCATTGAAGAATATATTTTACAGATAGTTTTTCATTTATTTATTGTAGAAAAAACTGAAAACTATCTAATTTTTATCATTTTTAGGATATTATTTTTCATTTTCAATATAGAAAAATAAAAAAACTATATGGATAAAATCAAAAACCACATA
>JAUNHN010000085.1 GCA_030523915.1 Capnocytophaga sp.
ACGAGGAGCTTTATGCCGTTTCATTATTTGCCCTACCTTGAATGTAATCCGAACTTCTTTGGTGAAATCAGTTTCTAAAATTACTTCTACATTGGGCTTGTCATCTTTATAAGTGATGTCTTTGAGCATTGAAGCTGTCATTACGTCGGCGATGTTATTAGCCTCTTTTTCAATAATTTGTTTAATCTGAGCTTGTAAGCCAAATGGCAACATAGCAAGCAATAATAAATACTTTCGCATAGTTATTTTTATTTAGTCTTAATAATTTAATACCGCAAAGATAAATAAAAAATATGTAAAATAAAAGATTTTCAAGTCTTTTATTCTGTGGTTAATATTTATTTCTTTAAAAATCAATATATTAAAATTACAAATATTTTCTTTTTGAAATAATTTTTTATTGTAAATTTTTAAAACATCGCAAAATTGAATAGCTTTGCCCCAAAATTAAAATAATGAGTAACGTTAGCATATCTATACAACCCACAAATAATCCAGAGATTATAAAATTGGAAGCATCAAAAGTGTTGGTCAAAGGAAGTTATGAATTTAAAAACATTGATGAAGCTAAAAATTCTCCTTTGGCACAACAACTTTTCTATTTGCCGTTTATCAAAACAGTATATATTTCGAGTAATTTTATAGCTCTAAAACGCTTTCCTATTGTGGAATGGGCAGATGTTCAGGAAGAATTGGCTGAGCAAATATCAGCATATATAAACTCTGGTAATGAGCTAATTACTACCGAAGCTCCACCCAAAAAATTACCCATAACAGTCTATGCCGAAAGCACACCCAACCCTACGGTTATGAAGTTTGTAGTCAATAAACAAATAGTACCTATGGTTTTGGAATATAAAAGTGTAGAACAAACTAAAGATGCTCCATTAGCAAAAGCATTATTCGATTTTCCATTTGTAAAAGAAGTTTTTTTTGATGAAAATTACATTTCTGTAACCAAAAACGAAACGGTTAATTGGTATGAAATTACGATGGAATTACGTGAATTTATCCGAAACTATTTAACAGAAGGAAATGTCGTAGTTTTAGATAATGTCATTAAAAACCAGCAAGTTACGCAAAAAAAACAAGAGGAGCAAATTTTTGTAAATACAGATATTACTTCGCAGAAAATCATATCGTTACTGAACGAATACGTAAAGCCAGCGGTAGCTTCCGATGGAGGTAATATACAGTTTGTGTCGTATGACAAAGAAACACATCAGGTAGAAGTGATTTTGCAAGGAGCGTGTAGTGGTTGCCCATCTTCAACGATGACACTGAAAAATGGCATCGAAGCTCTATTGAGAGACCAACTCGGAAATCCTCATATTCAAGTAATTGCCATTAATGGATAAATGAAAAACTATTTTCTAAAATAATCTTGTCAAAAATTCCATACATACAAAAACTAAATTTAGCTGAACAGATTATTCTGCTCAATGTATTTTTGTTTGGTGTTACATATTTGTTAGTTTATTTTGGCAATATATCTTATTATCAGATAAATGAGTGGGTAGGATTACCTCAAGGCTTGGAGAAATTTATTACTAAGCCTTGGACAATATTGACCTACGCTTTTTTTCATGCAAGTTTTCAGCATTTGTTTTGGAATATGCTTTTTTTATATTTTGTAGGGCAAATTTTCTTTAATTTGTTCAATACAAAACAATTTTTACGAGCATACGCATTTGGAATAATTTTCGGTGGAATTACATTTTTACTGATAGAATTTTTGCTTCCTCCTCTTTTTGATAATTCTATTTTATTGGGAGCTTCGGGGGCTATAATGGCACTTTTACTTTTTGTATGTGTGATAGCTCCCAGATATACGGTACATCTTTTTTTCTCAATCCGATTGAAATTGTGGATGATAGCCTTGATACTCATTGTGTTTGATATTATTCAGCTTACTTCACCTAATTCTGGCGGACGTATCGTACACTTAGCAGGAGCATTTGCGGGGTATTTTATAGGTGTACTAACGCAACAACCATTAGGTTATAAAAAGAGAAATTTAGAAAAATTAACACAAAAAAATATTTCTAAAAATTTTGCAAAACCCTCAAAATCAAATAATGCTTTGAGCGAATCGCAAAAAATAAAACAGCATAAAGTTAATATTATCTTAGACAAAATTAGTTCAAGTGGCTATGCGAGTTTGTCCGAAGAGGAGAAAAATTTTCTATTTGACGCAAGCAAGGATATGAATAATTAATTTTTCATTTTTGCTTCAATCAAAGTAATAAGTTTTTCTGGGCAACGAGTGGGTCGCCACGTTTTGAAATCAACAAAAACCAATGTAGTATTAGCAGTTGAAATCACTTCACCTTTTTCGTTAATAACCTCATAATCAAAGGTAATTTTAGTATTAGGCACTTCTTTAAGAATTGTTCTGATGGTGATTAACTCATCATAAAGAGCTGGTTTTTTGTAGTTTATCTGCAAAGAAACTACAGGTAGTATAATTCCTTCGTCTTCCATTTGTTTATAAGAAATCCCGAGCGACCTGAGCCATTCTACACGCCCAAGCTCAAGGTACTGCGGATAGTTCCCATAATAAACCACACCCATTTGGTCTGTTTCGGCATAACGAGTTCTTAAAGCATAATCAAAATGTAATTCTTTCATATTCAGAGGTAAAATTTCTATTAACAAACTTTAACTTTTCTCCCTTGTAAAAAAAAATGAAATAAACAAGCATTAAACGATTTTTTTTATTCAAAAATTATTCACAATTTTGCCACTGAAAGAAAATGTAAGTTTTAAATACTATTACAGCTTTTGCAAAGGTACGTGTTTTTATGGAAAACACAATATATAGTTTGTTTTAGTAACTAAAAACATTAAACGATTTAATTCTTAATGAAAGATTCAGCTAAAAAAGTATGGAGTCATTGTCTTGATTTTATCAAAGACAATATTGAGGAGCAACAATTCAACACTTGGTTTGCTCCTGTTATCCCTATGGATTTAGAGAATAATAATCTAAAGATTAAAGTTCCATCGAGATTTCATTACGAATGGTTAGAAGAGAGGTATGCTTCTTTGTTAAAATCGGCATTAACTTTCGCTTTGGAAGGAAACTCTAAGCTCACCTATATCATTGATACTCCGCTTAAAGAACAACTTCCAAGTACCAACCGACCTGAACTTGCCAAGCAATCTTTAACCATTCCTGTTCAAAACAAAAATCCTGAACTCAAAAATCCATTTATTATTCTTGGAATCCGTGAGATTACCATTGATCCGCAACTTAATCTTAATCAGAATTTTGATAATTTTGTGGAGGGAGCTTCAAACCGTTTGGCACGCTCAGCAGGTATTGCTGTGGCAAACAAACCGGGAGGAACGTCGTTTAACCCACTTTTTATTTTCGGTGGGGTAGGGCTTGGAAAGACGCATTTGGCACACGCCATCGGGGTAGATATTAAAGAAAAGCATCCTAAAAAGAAAGTACTATACGTTTCAGCCGAAAAGTTTACACAACAGTTCGTAAACGCTACAATGTCAAAGGATAAGGATAAAAACACCTTGAATGATTTTATTCATTTTTATCAACTTATTGATGTTCTGATAGTTGATGATATTCAGTTTTTATCTTCCAAAATAAAAACTCAAGATGCTTTTTTCCATATTTTCAATCATTTACATCAAAATAATAAACAAGTGATTTTGACATCGGACAAAGCTCCTGTGGATATGATGGATATTGAACAGCGTTTGCTTTCGAGATTTAAATGGGGGCTTTCCGCAGAATTACAAGCTCCTGATTATGAAACACGTTATAAAATTTTGAAAAACAAATTCTATATTGACGGAGCAGATGTAAGTGATGAAATAATTGCGTATTTGGCTCAAAATGTGCGTACTAACATACGTGAGCTGGAAGGAGTAAGCAATTCACTTATTGCACAAGCTGCTTTTAATAGAAAAGAATATTCTATTGAATTGGCTCAAAGCATTATTGAAAAATCAATCAAAAATCATAAAAAAGAAATCACAATTGACCATATTCAGCATACAATAGCAGACTATTTCCAATTAGATTTGGAATCATTACAATCCAAAACACGGAAACGGAACATTGTTCAGGCACGTCAATTAGCCATGTTTTTTGCTAAAAAATATACTAAAAATTCACTAACTACTATTGGTTCACAAATAGGACAACGAGACCACGCAACTGTGCTACACGCTTGCAAAACTGTGGAAAACTTAGCTGAAACTGACCGCGAATTTAAAAAATATGTAGAAGATTTGACTTCCAAGTTTTCTAATTAAACTAAAAATCCTAAGTAATTCAGTACTTAGGATTTTTAGTTTAGTCTATTGTTTTATACTTTCTACAAAATATAGCACTTTATAAATTTGTATTTTAAGCCAAAAAAATATAGTTTTGCAGTATTAATTTTACAAATAATGAAAACAAAAATATTAATGGTTTGTTTGGGAAATATTTGTCGTTCTCCTTTGGCGGAAGGGATTTTGAGAGCCAAGTTAAACCCACAAAAATTTGAAGTAGATTCGGCAGGAACATCTAATTACCACGTGGGCGATGCTCCTGACCATCGGTCGGTAGAAATAGCTCGCAACAATGGAATTGATATTTCTTACCTGAAAGGACGCCAATTTTCAGTAGAAGATTTTGAAAAATTTGATTATATTTTTGTAATGGACAAAAGCAATTACGAGAATGTATGCGATTTGACAAGTAATGAACAACATCATCAAAAAGTCTCATTTTTATTGGACGCTTTGGGCAAAGCATACCGAAGGGAAGTTCCCGACCCTTATTATGGCAGCAAGAGCGATTTTAAAACTGTTTTCAATATGATTGATGAGGCTTGCCAACGAATAAGTATCATCTTAGATAAAAGTTAAATCAATTTATTGTAATAGTTTATTTATTTTTCAAAAACTTTATTATCAGAGTTTTATGTGTATATATGTCAAGTATTTATTTAATACCTAATTTGTTAGGAGAAAGTTCAGTTGATGCTGTTTTACCAAATCAAATAGCTACAATTATTCGTTCCCTAACACATTTTATTGTAGAAAATGAGAAGTCGGCACGTAAGTTTATAAAACAACTCGTCCCAGAAAAATCACAACAAGAACTTATTTTGTTCACTATCAATAAACATACAGATGAAGCTGATTTTTATTCATTTTTAAAACCTTGTGAATCAGGATTTTCTGTAGGAATTATTTCGGAAGCAGGTTGTCCAGGTATTGCTGACCCAGGAGCTGAAATTGTAAAGATTGCTCATAAAAAAAATATTCGTGTTATTCCCTTAGTGGGACCTTCATCTATATTGTTAGCAATGATGGCAAGCGGACTCAATGGGCAAAATTTCGCTTTCAATGGCTATCTTCCTATCGAAAAATCGGAACGAAAAAAAACTATTAAATTTCTTGAAAAAAAAGTAAAAGAACACCATCAATCACAGATTTTCATAGAAACTCCTTATCGAAATGATAAAATGTTTGCAGATTTGATAGAAACTCTACAAAATGACACTTTGCTTTGTGTGGCTTGTGATATTACTCTGGAAAGTGAACAAATTCGCACACAAAGTATTGCTCAATGGCAGAAAACAAATATTTCTTTGCAAAAAAGACCTACTATTTTTATCATAGGAACTTAGAATTTTCAAATATATTCCTATATTTGCCGAAGTTTTTACAAACGAAAAAATTATAATTATGTTTCACAAAGAAGGATTTAAAATCATTTTAGTAACATTCGTAGTTACGGCTTCTATTACCTTATTGGCACATTATTTTGTGAATATTTTTTGGTTACAAAAAGTAATCCAAATTATAGCTATTATTTTCTTAATATTGGTATTACAATTCTTTAGAAATCCAAAAAGAAACACCCAAAGGAATGATAATCACGTAATTGCACCTGTTGATGGCAAAGTAGTTGTGATAGAGGAAGTGGAGGAAAAAGAATATTTTAAGGACAAACGCCTACAAGTCTCTATTTTTATGTCGCCCATTAACGTTCACGTAACACGCTATGCGATAGGAGGAAAGGTAATTTTCAGTAAATATCACCCAGGTAAATATTTAGTAGCTTGGCATCCAAAGGCTTCGGAAGAAAACGAAAGAACTACGGTTGTGGTTGAAAATCAAAACTTTGGAAGGATATTATACCGCCAAATCGCAGGAGCTTTAGCAAAACGTATTGTGAATTATGCTAAGGAAGGTGATATAGCTATACAAGGAGCTGATGCAGGATTTATCAAATTCGGTTCGCGTGTAGATTTGTATTTGCCTATAGGAACAAAAATTAATGTTCAGCTTGGGCAAACGGTCAAAGGCGGAATTGACATTGTTGCAGAAAAAAGCTAAAAAAATAGGTTTTTAGCAATAATTATAAAATAAAGAAATAATTTCACAAAAAAAATAAGAATAATATAACGAATTACAATTTATGGGAAGAGCATTTGAGTTCAGAAAAGCCCGAAAGTTCAAACGCTGGGCTGCAATGGCAAAAACTTTTACACGAATAGGAAAAGACATCGTGATGGCGGTAAAGGAAGGAGGTCCTCATCCTGAGTCAAACTCACGACTAAGAGCCGTAATTCAAAATGCCAAGGCAGCTAATATGCCAAAAGAAAATGTAGAACGTGCCATAAAAAAGGCTTCTGAAAAAGATACAGCAAACTATAAAGAAGTACTTTTTGAAGGATATGCACCACACGGAATCGCTATTTTGATAGAAACAGCTACCGATAACAATAACCGAACAGTAGCAAATATTCGTAGTTATTTTAACAAATGTAACGGAGCGTTGGGAACATCAGGTTCAGTAGAATTTATGTTTGACCATACGTGTAACTTCCGAATTAACGCCGAAGGATTAGACGCAGAAGAGCTTGAACTTGAACTGATTGACTTCGGAGCAGAGGAAGTATTTCACGATGAAGATGGTATCCATATCTATGCACCTTTTGAAAGTTTTGGGGCTATTCAAAAAGAATTGGAGGGTAGAGGAATTGAAATTCTTTCCTCGGGTTTTGAGCGTATTCCTCAGGTAACCAAAGAATTAACCCCAGAGGAACAAGCCGATGTAGAAAAACTCCTTGAGAAAATCGAAGAAGATGATGATGTTCAAAACGTATATCATACGATGAAAGAAGCAACGGAATAACGGTTGATTAATTAAAAAAGATTAAAAATAAGAGAATTAAGCATTAAAACTGTCCACGAATAGCCTTTTAGGTTCTTTCACGGCAGTTTTTGTTTTAAGAATAAATTTATGTCATCAATTGAAAAATACAAAAACGAATTTCTAACTCATTTAGAAAAAACTATCACGAAAACCGAACCTGCAAACCTTTATACACCAATGTATTACATCCTAAATTTAGGAGGGAAACGGATTCGTCCTATTTTAACTCTGATGGGAGCAGAGCTTTTCGGTTCGGATTACCAAAAAGCTTTACACGCGGCATTAGCGGTAGAAGTTTTTCATAATTTTTCGTTGGTTCACGATGACATTATGGACAAAGCTCCTTTACGTAGAGGGCAAAAAACAGTTCACCATAAATGGAATATTAATACAGCCATTCTGTCAGGTGATGCGATGCTTATCATTGCATACCAATTATTTGAACATTATCAGCCTATTGTATTTCAAGAACTTGCTAAACTTTTCAGCAAAACAGCTTTAGAAGTCTGTGAAGGGCAACAATTGGATATGGATTTTGAAACTCGTAATGACGTAAGCGTAGAGGAATATCTATTGATGATAAAATACAAAACTGCTGTACTGGTAGGAGCTGCCTTACAAATGGGAGCTATCGTAGCCCAAACATCAGTTGAAAATAAAAAACTTATCTATGATTTTGGGGTACAATTAGGAATGGCTTTCCAGCTACAAGATGATTATTTGGATTCATTCGGTGATGATACTTTTGGTAAGCAAATTGGAGGAGATATTTTGGAAAACAAAAAAACAATGTTATTCTTAAAAGCATTGGAAATGTCTGATGATATACAACGAAAGCAATTACTTGATTTATATAGTATTACATCTGATGAAAATCAAAAAATAGAGCAAGTAAAACAAATTTTCATAGAAACCAAAACCGCAGATTTTATAAAAACGGAAATCGAAAATTATACAAAACAAGCCTTACAAACACTTGACAAAATAGACGCTGACCAAGATAAAATATTGGAAATCAATAAGATTGCTATTGATTTGATGGATAGAAAGATATAATTTTTGCAGTAGAATCAAGGAAATATAAAAACAAGTTATTAAATTAAAAGAATATTAAAATGGATAGAACCTATGCAGGAATTCCTGAGGAAAATGCAACTCTGGAGAATTCAAAAGTAATGTTAGTAACTGTTCCTTATGACGGAACATCAACTTGGGGCAAGGGAGCTGACAAAGGTCCTGAACTTTTCTTGAATGCCTCTGAAAATATGGAACTATATGATAT
The DNA here is from genome assembly GCA_030523915.1 of Capnocytophaga sp. Classification (GTDB taxonomy): domain Bacteria; phylum Bacteroidota; class Bacteroidia; order Flavobacteriales; family Flavobacteriaceae; genus Capnocytophaga. The sequence goes on from JAUNHN010000085.1 coordinate 8,469, forward strand.
TGAAACAGATACAGAACCATATCTCAATGGTGTATATTTGGCTGGTGAAGTAAACGAAAATAGTTCGCCTGAAGCAATGACCGAAGCTGTTTACCAAAAAACAAAAGAGCTTTTAAAACACGAAGATAAATTATTCACCCTTTTTGGTGGAGAACATTCTGTATCAATTGGTTCAATCCGTGCTGTGGGTGAAAAATATGAAAAACTTACGGTACTTCAATTAGATGCTCATACTGATTTGCGTCCTGAGTTTCACGGTTCTACTTCAAATCACGCGTGTGCTGTATTTGAAGCCAACCAAAAGCATAAATTAGTACAAGTCGGAATTCGTTCAATGGATAGCGAGGAAAAACAATATCTGCCCAAAGGACGTGTATTTTTTGCTCACGAAATAGCCAAAAATAAAAACTGGATAAATGATGTACTTGATAAAGTATCTGGAAATGTGTATATTACTATTGATTTAGATGCTTTTGACCCGTCAATAGCTCCTTCTACAGGAACACCAGAACCTGGTGGGCTACAATGGTATCCTACACTGAAATTACTTCGTAAAGTATTCAAAAAATGTAATGTCGTAGCCTTTGATATTGTGGAACTTATGGATAGCCCTGCGGCTAAACCCACAGCCTTTTTAGCTGCTAAATTATATTATAAAATGTTAGCGTATCATTTTAAATACAATAACAAAAAATAAACATAACAAAAAAGGCGATTCAAAAAGAGAATCGCCTTTTTATTCTTTTATACATTAAAACGGAAGTGCATCACATCACCATCTTTGACGATATATTCCTTGCCTTCCACACGCATTTTTCCTGCTTCTTTGACTTTGTTTTCGCTTCCGTAGTGTACGAAATCATCATAGGCAATCACTTCGGCACGGATAAAACCACGCTCAAAATCAGAGTGAATCACACCTGCTGCTTGGGGTGCAGTATCTCCTTTATGGATTGTCCACGCTCTTACTTCTTTCACACCTGCTGTGAAATAGGTTTGTAAATTCAATAACTTATATGCTGCACGAATGAGTTTCGATGCTCCTGGTTCGTCTAATCCTAAATCTTCCAAAAACATTTGACGCTCTTCATAGCTTTCGAGTTCGGTAATGTCGGCTTCAGTAGCTACCGCCAGTACAATGATTTCTGCATTTTCGTTTTTTACAGCCTCACGTACTTGCTCTACGTACGCATTGCCCGACTTGGCGGCGGCTTCATCTACGTTGCATACATATAATATAGGTTTAGCAGTCAAAAGCTGAAACGAGTCCATTAATTCTCGCTCTTCGTCAGACACTTGTACGGCACGAGCCGAATTCCCAGATTCTAACGTTGTTTTGATGCGATTTAATAAATCTTGTTCCTTAGCGGCTTTTTTATCTCCTGCTTTGGCGGCTCGGTTTACCTTGTCAAGGCGTTTTTCAACGGTTTCCAAATCTTTGAGTTGCAATTCCACATCGATAGTACCTTTGTCTCGGATTGGATTTACACTTCCGTCCACGTGTACGATATTATCATTTTCAAAACAACGCAATACGTGAATAATGGCATTACATTCGCGAATATTCCCCAAGAACTGATTTCCCAATCCTTCTCCTTTACTCGCTCCTTTTACCAAACCTGCAATGTCCACAATTTCAACCGTGGCAGGTTGTACACGTTCGGGGTTTACAAGTTCTTCTAATTTCTGTAATCGTGGGTCGGGAACATTCACCACACCCAAATTAGGTTCAATCGTGCAAAACGGAAAGTTAGCACTTTGAGCCTTCGCATTTGATAAACAATTAAATAAAGTGGATTTTCCTACGTTGGGCAATCCTACAATTCCTGCTTTCATTTATGATATTTTTAGGCAATAGGGAATAGGAGTTAGAGATTTTTAGAGTGGGTAGATGAATTAGAAATTTAGAACGTGAAAAAAATCTGGTCGTGTTATAAAAAGTATGATGATAGTTCCGATTGTCAAGCTGAGCGAAGTC
>JAUNHN010000086.1:0-661 GCA_030523915.1 Capnocytophaga sp.
TAAAGTGTACAGTTATTTATTGATAAAATATGAAATATACTATGTATTTTCTATTTTGTTTTATAAATACTAAGTAGGGATATACAAAGTACAACGATTGCAAAATGTCAGGCTGAGCGAAGTCGAAGCCTAATTAAAGAAGTTTAATCTTAATTAAATCTAAGGCTTCGACTTCGCTCAGCCTGACAAGATAAATATAGTTTTGCTCGTCGTATACTTTTATAATACCTACAAATATCGAATAGTTTAACATATTAAATTCTTAAAGTTATGGCAAAAAAATCATTTGCAGAAACAATTGCGAGTTCTCAGCTTTTATCAAAAGCCTTAGAAGGACGTTTAGGAAATCTTCCTATTGGTGTAACTACCGAGTTAGTAGATGAGATTAAGAAACTTAATCAACAAGTACTTGAACTCAATGTAGAACAAGAGAAGCTCAAAGCTGACCTTAAAGAAAAAACAGCTCAGTACGAGTCTGTCGTTAAAGTCTTACAAGAAAAACAAGCTCTTGCTAAGAAGTACATTAAATTATCTGTCCCGAAAGAACTATGGAGGGAATTTGGATTTGAAGACAAAAGGTAATTTCAAGATGACAAAAGGGACGTATATGATACGTCCTTTTTTATTTAGGATTGGTGATAGAATAATACATAGAGAGTAC
>JAUNHN010000086.1:683-10433 GCA_030523915.1 Capnocytophaga sp.
TAGGGACGAATAGCAATTCGCCCCCTATAACAAACAGAATATACAATACAATAGCTATATTTTACACCAAATATAATTAATTATGAGCAACATAAACAACAAAGAATTTGGCTTGTCTTCTTGGGCAATCGATAATAAATTCACCATTTATGTAATGGTGGTTATTTTCTTTTTAGCAGGAATTATCTCCTACAATAGTATGCCTCGTGAGAGCTTTCCTGAAATTAAAGACACCACAATTTATATAAGTGTACCCTACCCTGGGAATACAGCCGAAGATGTAGAGCGACTTATCATTGACCCATTGGAGGAAAAACTCAAAAGCATAAGCCATCTGAAAAAGATAAAATCCTCTTCGTTGGAAGATTACGGAATGATAACCTTGGAGTTTACCGAGAAAATCACTATCGAGAGTGCTTTGCAAAAGGTCAAAGATGAAGTAGATAAGGAAGTAGCCAGTGAGGATTGGCCTACATTTAACGGGGCAAAGGTAGAACCCAATGTGTTCGACATCAGTTTGTCGGAGTTTATTCCTATACTGAATGTAAACATTGTAGGAAATTATCCGTCGGCTAAGCTAAAAGAGTTCGCCGAGAATTTGCAAAAGAAAATCGAGAATTTACCCGAAATAAAAGAGGCTACAATTCGTGGGGCTCAGGAAAAAGAAGTTGAAGTCGCTATTGATATATACAAAATGATGGCTTCGCGGGTGAGTTTTGACGATGTAATTAATGCCATCAACTATGGAAACGTTACCATGTCGGCAGGAAATTTAATTTCCTCTGACCAGCGACGTGCCATACGCATTTTAGGAGAAATAAACCAGCCTACGGACTTGAAATCCTTTGTGGTGAAGACCGAAGGCGGTGTGGTGTTCTTAGGAGACATTGCCGAGGTAACTTTCCGCGATAAAGACCGAACCACCTACGCTCGTGAATTTGGGGAAAGTGTCGTGATGCTCGACGTGAAAAAGCGTTCAGGAGAGAATACCATTGTAGCCAGCGAAAAAATCAGGAAGTTAGTAGAAAGCAATAAGAGCGAGTTTCCTAAGGATTTATCATTTATCGTTACCAACGATATGTCGCAAACTACGGAAAATATGGTAAATGATTTGAGCAATAACGTTATTTTTGGGGTTATTCTCGTGGTAGGTGTGCTTATGTTTTTCTTAGGTTTCCGCAATGCATTGTTTGTTGGGTTTGCTATTCCTATGTCAATGTTTATGTCGTTTATGATTATCAGTGCTTTGGGGTATACACTGAACACGATGATTCTTTTCGGACTTATTATGGGACTCGGAATGCTCGTCGATAACGGAATCGTGCTGGTTGAAAATGTATATCGCCTTATGGAAAAAGAAGGTCTGAGCCGTTACGAAGCTGCCAAGCAAGGGATAGGAGAAATCGCACTCCCTATCATTATCTCTACGCTTACTACCGTGGGGGCTTTCCTCCCTCTGGCGATGTGGCCCGGTATTATGGGGGAGTTTATGATGTACTTTCCGTTAACGCTCTCCATTGTGTTGGGGTCTTCGCTCTTTGTGGCTATATTCTTCAACTCAGTGTTAGTTTCCGAGTTTATGGATATAAACGAACGTATATTAAGCGTAAAGACACTCATCAAGATTACGATTATTTTATTTGTTATCGGAACATTGATACTCCTTTTCGGGGGAGCTGTGCGAGGGATAGGAACTGTGATGTATTTCACAATTGTAATGTTCTGGCTTTATAGATACGTTTTCAAAAAGATGGGAGACAGCTTCCAAAAGCATTTCCTTACGTGGTTAGAAGATGTATACGAAAGGACGTTAAAATTTACCCTTCGGGGGAAGAATCCGTATATTGTGGTTATTGTTACGGTGGTCTTGCTTGTGATGTCGTTCGTGTTGTTTGGCTGGTCGGTAAGTACGGGACGCACCAGTATAAACTTCTTCCCTGATAATAAGCCCAACCAAATCATCGTATATCTTGAATATCCTGAAGGAACGGACATCGAAAAGACAAATGCCATTACCAAAGAAATCGAAAAGCGTATGTATGCGATATTGAACAGTTCTGAGTATATGGACGGTGATTATAATTATATGGTAGAGTCTGCCGTAGCTCAGGTAGGCGAAGGGGCAGGTAATCCATACACTGACGGAGCTTCGGCAGCCGAAATGCCTAATCGGGGGAAAGTTACCGTAACTCTGCGTGAGTTCAAATATCGTAGGGGCAAAGATTCCGAAGCCTTGCGAACCAAAATCCAGACAAGTTTACGAGGCATCTACCCAGGGCTTTCCATTTCCGTAGAAAAAGACCAAAACGGACCTCCTGCTGGACATCCTATCAATATAGAACTTCGCGGGGACGACTATAATGAACTTATTATCATCGCAGAGCGAATGCGGGATTTCATCAAACAGAAGAACATCGCTGGTATAGATGAACTGAAAGTAGATGTAAACAAAAACAAACCTTCGATAGAAGTCGAAATCGACCACGTAAAAGCTAAGGAATTGGGAGTTTCTGTCGGGCAAGTGTCCAACCAGCTTAGGCGTTCGGTATTTGGAGAAAAGGCAGGCGTGTACAAAGAAAAGGGCGAGGATTATGACATTTACGTACGTTTCAATGAAAAAGACCGCTACAACCCGAATGTACTTTTTGACCAGCATATTATCTTCAAAGATGCAAATACGGGAGCATGGAGGCATGTGCCTATTTCGTCCGTAACCAAATATAAGAACACGGCTTCGTTTAGTGCTATCAAACACAATAAAACTGACCGAGTAGTAACCTTATATTCGGCACTCAGCCCAGGATATAGCGATGCTGGTGCGGTGGTTCGTCAGATTCAAGAACAAATGAAAAACTTCGACCTGCCAGAAAGTATCAAAATTGATTTCACAGGGCAAATCGAGGAACAAAATAAAGAGATGGCTTTTCTGACCAATGCCCTACTTATTGCTATCGGGCTAATTGTTTTCTTGCTTGTGTATCAATTCAATTCCATAGTGAAGCCTATACTTATTTTCATTACCATTTTGCTGAGTTTTACGGGGGTATTTCTGGGGCTTATCATCACGGGGCAGCCTTTTGTTATCCTAATGACGATGATGGGAATCATTTCTTTGGCGGGAATTGTGGTAAACAATGGGGTCGTGTTACTTGATTATACGCAACTACTCATCGACCGCAAGAAAGAAGCCATGAACTTACATATTTACGACAAAATCGCCAATGAAGAAGTTCACGATGCGATTGTATCTTCGGGCAAAGCGAGGCTTCGTCCAGTATTGCTTACTGCTATCACGACCGTTCTGGGGCTTATCCCCCTTGCGATAGGGTTCAATATTGACTTCTTTACGCTTTTCAATTCTCTCAATCCGAATATTTATTTCGGTGGGGATAATGTAATTTTCTGGGGACCACTTGCTTGGACGGTTATCTATGGATTGGTATTTTCTACCTTCCTCACGCTGATTGTCGTTCCCGTAATGTTCTACCTTACTTCTAAATTTTCAAACCGTTTCGGAAAAGTTTACACACAGAATAAGCAAGGAGAAGTAGTTTTGGTGGAGCGAAGAAAACACTTAGGAAATTAAACATTCAGACAATCTTTTCTATATCTCTAATACAGAAGCAAAATAAACTATTTCCACAAAAAAGTCCGATGTATTATCGGGCTTTTTCTATTTTTATTCTTATTCTTTCGTATATTTACTTACAAACGAAATTACATCATTTAATCCAAAACAATAATAAAATGAAAAAAGTTGCATAGTTAGATATTTACGCAACTTTTTTAAGTTCCTATGATGTATTTATCGTTTGTTGTAAGTCTTGTTGGGTTCAATGTTTTTTCTGCAATTTGTCAGTAAAAAAGCCAACATTCCTACTAAAATAATATTGTGTTTCATATATTAAAAATTTTTCGGCAAATGTACTACTAAAAACCGAAAAAATGGGGTTTAAATTTAAGAATTTGATACAAAATAAAAGGGTGAGAAAATTTAATTCTCACCCTAAAATTTTAATATTCAATTACTTATTAATTCGGAACTACAATCCATTCGCCTTTTTCGATAAGTGGAATGGCTTGTTTGTATTTCATTTCTTTGCGTTCGCCTGTGTGAATATTCTGAACGACAACACGGTCATTTCTATTGATTTTCGGTTGTTCGCGTACAATGGTTTCCACCACTTGGGAGCGTTGTGGCTGCCCTGCCTCGCGATGTGGCGTGTCATCACCTACTTCTTCCCTTGACGTTTTATAGTTTTCTGGCTGACGCTGTACTCGCTGTTCCTCCTGAATTGGAGCATTTTGCGTAGGCAATTCCGCACGGAATAAGAACGAAATAATTTCTTTATTCACCTTGTCTATCATTGATTTGAAAAGCTCGAAGGCTTCAAATTTATAAATAAGTAGCGGGTCTTTCTGCTCGTGAACTGCCAATTGTACTGATTGTTTCAACTCGTCCATACGGCGTAAATGCGTTTTCCACTCCTCGTCAATGATAGCCAAAGTAATGCTTTTTTCAAAATCATTAACTAACTTCTTACCATTGGTTTCATAAGCCTCTTTGAGGTCTGTAACGATATTGAGTGCTTTATGTCCGTCAGTAAAAGGTACGACAATGCGTTCGTAGGTATTCGAAGGATTTTCATAAACACTTTGTATCACAGGGTAAGCCATTTCAGCACTACGTCCTGTTTTTTCTTGATAGTGAACTAATACTTCTTTATAAAGTCTGAGTACCAAATCATTAACTGATGATTTTCCAAATTCAGACTCCGTAATTTGTGTTTTTAAAGAGAAATATTTGATAAGTTCATACTCGAAATTTCGGTAATTATTGCCTCCTTTATTACTTTCGGTAATAGCTTCACAAGTATCGAAAATCATATTAGCCAAATCCACTTTTAGGCGTTCTCCTTCCAAAGCGTGGCGACGACGCTTGTAAATCACCTCACGCTGAGCGTTCATCACATCATCATATTCCAGCAAACTTTTACGAGTTCCGAAGTGGTTTTCTTCTACTTTTTTCTGAGCGGCTTCAATACGTTTGGTCATTATCGAATGTTCGATAACATCTCCTTCTTTATGCCCTAATCTGTCCATTAATTTTGCTATTCGGTCAGAACCAAACAAACGCATCAAATTATCCTCCAACGACACGAAAAACAATGAACTTCCAGGGTCTCCTTGACGACCTGAACGTCCGCGTAACTGTCTGTCTACACGGCGAGAATCGTGGCGTTCTGTACCGATAATTGCCAAACCTCCTGCGGCTTTCACCTCTGGGGTTAGTTTAATATCCGTTCCCCGACCTGCCATATTTGTTGCGATAGTTACCACGCCAGGTTGCCCAGCTTCTGCCACAATGTCAGCTTCTTTTTTATGTAATTTAGCATTCAATACATTGTGTTTGATTTTTCGCATTGTAAGCATACGGCTTAACAACTCAGAAACCTCCACCGATGTAGTACCGATAAGCACTGGACGACCCGCTTCTGACAAGCGTACAACTTCCTCAATCACAGCATTATACTTCTCGCGTTTGGTTTTGTAAATCAAGTCATTTTTATCCTTACGAGCGATTGGTTTATTGGTTGGGATTTCCATAACATCGAGCTTGTAAATTTCCCAAAACTCACCTGCTTCGGTAATCGCCGTACCTGTCATTCCCGATAGTTTGTTATACATACGGAAATAATTTTGCAAGGTAATCGTAGCGTAAGTTTGCGTTGCAGCTTCGATTTTTACATTTTCTTTAGCTTCAATGGCTTGGTGCAATCCGTCAGAATAACGCCGACCGTCCATAATACGCCCTGTTTGTTCATCAACAATCAATACTTTGTTGTCAATTACCACATATTCAACATCTTTCTCAAATAAAGTATATGCTTTAAGTAGCTGATTCAGCGTATGAATACGCTCACTTTTTATACTAAATTCTTGGAATAATTTTTCTTTCAACGCCGCTTCTTCCTCAATCGGTAAGCCTTGTTTCTCTATTTTTGAAATTTCAGTACTAACATCAGGCAAAACGAAGAAATTTTTATCTCCGTCAAAAGAAATATCGGCAAAACCTTTGTCCGTAAGTTCTATCTGATTACTTTTTTCATCAATCACGAAATAAAGTTCTTCATCAACTTTTGGCATTTCGCGATTGTTATCTTGCATATAATAATTTTCGGTTTTTTGGAGTAATTGTTTTACTCCTTCTTCGCTCAAAAATTTGATAAGTGCTTTATTTTTAGGCAATCCACGATATACGCGAAGCAATAAAAATCCACCTTCTTTGGTATTTCCTTCGGCGATAAGTTTACGTGCATCGGCAAGTATTTTGGTCAAATATTGGCGTTGTTTCGATACCAAGTCAGAAACAATAGGCTTCAATTCATTAAATTCGTGAAACTCCCCCTTAGGTGTTGGTCCTGAGATGATTAACGGTGTACGGGCATCGTCCACTAACACCGAATCTACCTCATCGACTATGGCATAATTATGGGTTCGCTGTACCAACTCGCCCGATGTATGAGCCATATTATCACGTAGATAGTCAAAACCAAATTCATTATTTGTTCCGTAAGTAATGTCGGCATTGTAGGCATTACGTCTCTCCTCAGAGTTAGGACGGTGATTATCAATACAATCCACACGCATTCCGTGGAACTCAAACAAAGGAGCCATCCACGCACTATCACGGCGTGCCAAGTAATCGTTCACCGTTACCAAATGTACTCCGTTGCCAGTCAAGGCATTCAAATAAACAGGCAAAGTCGCAACCAAGGTTTTTCCTTCACCAGTTTGCATTTCAGCGATTTTTCCTTGATGCAATGCCACCCCTCCGATAAGTTGTACATCGTAATGTATCATATCCCACGTAACTTGCTTACCAGCAGCATCCCACGAGTTTTGCCAAATGGCATTATCTCCTTCAAGGGTTACATAAGATTTTGTAGCGGAAAGCTCTCTGTCATAAGGAGTTGCCGTAACAGTGAGCGTAGGGTTATTTGCTAAACGACGAGCCGTTTCTTTCACTACGGCAAAGGCTTCTGGCAAAATTTCGTTTAGTGTTTTTTCTGAAACTTCGTAAGCCTCGCCATTTAGTTTATCAATTTCTGTATATAGGTCTTCTTTTTCGTCTATATTTTCAGTTTGATTTGCTTTTTGTTGTAAATCAAATATTTTAGCATCAATTTCGGCTCTTGCATCTCGAATTTTTTGTTTAAATTCGATAGTTTTAGCACGTAATTGGTCATTAGAAGTTGTTTCTAACTGCTGGGCATACGCCTTTATTTTCTCTACAATAGGCTGAATAGATTTTAAATCTCTTTTTGCTTTATCACCTACAAAAATTTTAATCAGTGAATTTACAATACTCATTTTTATTTATTTTAGTAATTAGGGAAATCGGGAATAGACAATAGCTTCCCCGTTGATTTTTTTACGTATCTCATACTAACTTAGCAATTTTTCACACACTTGTAAGTCGAGACTTCCGATATTGGGCAACAAATATACCAATAGTTTTAGAACTGACAAAATGTCTTAAAAAAATAAAAAAGTCTCTTCTTGGTAAAAGAGACTTTTTCCTATTGTCAAATTCCATTAATATTCATCTTCATTCCAAAAATAATCCTCATCTGAAGGATAGTCTGGCCATATTTCCTCAATCGATTCATACATATCTCCTTCATCTTCAAGAGATTGAAGATTCTCAACAACTTCCATAGGAGCTCCTGTTCTGATAGCGTAATCAATTAATTCATCTTTGGTTGCAGGCCAAGGTGCATCACTTAAATACGATGCCAATTCTAACGTCCAATACATAATTTATAGGTATTAAAAATTTTTTGCAAAAGTAAATTTTATTTTTAATTGTACAAATATTTTTTGACTTTTATTTTATCATTTTTTACAACTTTTATAAATATTGAAAATACCTCAATTATATTAGTGCAAATGAAAAAATATTCAGTAAAATAATTCCATTATACCAATAAATTTAATACTTTTGCCAATACAATTAACTTATCTATGATAATAGACCAAATTCCATTTGAAAAAATTCGTTTTTTTTCCTCATTTTTAAGTGATTACATACTTGAAAAAGATTCATTACGTTATTTATATAACCACTTCCCTACCCTAACTAATTTCAAAAAACAAATTGATGAAAAACAAAATCATTTTTCGCAAGAAGCCCGAAATTTGTTAGTAAAGGCTATAAAAGAACAATATTTCGGTACGAGAACTTCCACAAAAGTACTTGAAAACATTGAGCTTTTAGGCAAAAAAAATACTTTTACAATTACCACAGGGCATCAATTAAGTTTATTCACAGGACATTTATATTTTATCTATAAAATTATTTCTGTAATCAATACTACAAAAATTCTTTCAGAAAAATATCCTGATTATCAGTTCGTTCCTATATATTGGATGGCTACGGAAGACCACGATTTTGAAGAAATCAATCATTTTCATTTGCATAAAAAAACCCTTCATTGGAGTAGCTCACAAACGGGAATGACCGGAAATTTTAACACCGAAACGCTTGACCAAGTGTTTCATCTTTTTGAGAAAAACATCGGTCTTGGAAAAAATGCCAATACATTAAAACAACTTTTTAAATCCAGCTATCTGGAAAACAATAACTTAGCTTCTGCTACACGATTTTTAGTGAATGCTCTTTTTGAACACTACGGAGTGGTAGTTGTAGATGGAAATCACCACGGATTGAAAAAATCATTCGCTCCTTATATGAAAAATGATTTATTGCAACATACTGCATATCAAGAAGTTTCAAAAAGTATCCAACAAATTCAACAGATTGACAAAACCTATCCGATACAAGTAAATCCACGTGAAATTAATTTATTTTATCTGACTAAAAACGGGCGGAATCGAATTATTACCTCCAAAGATAGGTTTCAAGTACATCAAACTGACATCACATTCAGCCAAAGTGAAATTTTGAATGAATTGGCTCACTATCCTGAACGTTTTTCACCCAACGTGATTATGCGTCCTTTGTACCAAGAAGTTATTTTACCTAATTTGGCATATATTGGTGGTGGTGGCGAAATCGCTTATTGGCTGGAACTTAAACGTTTTTTTGATACTGAACAAATTCCGTTTCCTATTCTAATGCTACGAAATTCAGCTATTTTAATATCTGAAAATCAACTTAATAAAATAAAAAAGCTACAACTTTCTACAGAAGATTTATTTCTAAATAACAATGATTTAAAAAATAAAAAAATTAGGCAGCTTAGTGATTTTCCTATTGATTTCAGCCAACAAAAAGCTACTTTACAGAAACAATTTGCAGATTTATACCAAATCGCCGAACAAACCGACGTTTCTTTCAAAAATGCTGTTAAAGCTCAAGAAATCAAACAATTAAAAGGATTAGAAAAACTTGAGAAACGTCTTTTAAAAGCTCAAAAACGAAAATTCGCTGAGCAATTGGCACGTATTGATTATCTGCAAGACGAACTTTTTCCCCACGGTTCTTTACAAGAACGTTTTTCTAATTTTTCTGAATTTTATTTGGAACAAGGTGATAATTTTATTTCTAACTTAGTAGAAGATTTCAATCCGTTTGATTTTAGATTTTTGTTACTAAAATATTGAGATTATCTGCAATTATTAGCATTTCTTTCCTATAAATAGATTTGTTACGAATAGAAAACACTAAAAAACAGCACAAACTGCTAAATTTGTGCTGTTTTTTTTGATATTTTTCTGTAAATC
>JAUNHN010000087.1 GCA_030523915.1 Capnocytophaga sp.
GGAAAAGGCTTTGCAATATATGAATTTGGCATCAGGGCAATCGCTTTCAGAAATTCCTATAACTTACGTATTTATAGGTAGTTGTACGAATTCTCGGATTGAAGATTTCCGAATGGCTGCTTCCTACATAAAAGGAAAACACAAAGCAGCACATATTAATGCTTTGATAGTGCCAGGTTCGCAACAGGTTGCAGCACAGATACACAATGAAGGATTGGATAAAATATTTACCGAGGCAGGGTTTCAAATACGGCAATCGGGTTGTTCGGCTTGTTTAGCGATGAATGATGATAAGGTACCTGAGGGAGCATATTGTGTATCAACTTCCAATCGTAATTTTGAAGGAAGACAAGGACCTGGAGCCAGAACGCTTTTAGCTAGTCCACTTACAGCAGCAATGGTAGCCGTAGAAGGAAAAATAGTAGCAGAATAATGAATCAAAGAGAGCAGATACAAGGTCAATTTGTAATACAAAAATAGAATAATATGCTCATTTATAACGGACTAAAAGATTAAAAATGCAAAAATTAGATAAATTAACAACAACGGCGATTCCGCTTCCTACAGAAAACATTGATACAGACCAAATTATCCCAGCACGATTTCTAAAAAGTATTGATAAACAAGGTTTTGGAAACAATCTTTTTCGTGATTGGCGTTTTGATAAGAATGACCAGCCCATTACTGATTTTGTGCTGAATAACTCCAAATATGAAGGACAAATTCTACTGGCGGGGAATAACTTCGGTTGTGGAAGTAGTCGAGAACACGCAGCTTGGGCTTTGACAGGCTACGGATTTAGAGTGGTGGTATCGAGTTTCTTTGCCGATATTTTTAAAGGTAATGCGTTGAATAACGGACTGTTACCAATCCAAGTATCGGAAGAGTTTTTACGAAAAATCATCGAAACAGTAACAGCTTATCCCGAAACGAAAATTACGGTTGATGTTGAAAATCAGACTATTTCGTACAACGGAAGTTCTGAAAAATTTGAGATTGATTCGTATAAAAAAATATGTCTTATTAATGGTTATGACGATATTGATTACTTAATAAGTAAGAAAGAAGCCATTGAGGCATTTGAGAACAGCAGAAATTAAATCCAAAATTTGTATTAGATTTACATATAAGTAGTAGAGACTCAAAGCGTTGCGTCTCTACTACTTCCAAAAAGGGTCTACTGTCTTTAATATTCCCGAGTTTTCAATGGAAAACATATTGATTGAATTGTTAAGTTGTTCATTATCAAAGCTATAAATAATGCTATCAGCTTGGACTGAAAGTGCGTACAATTGCTCATTAATATTTTTTACATAGCAAACTATTGGCATTTGGAATGAAAAATTTTTTTCTTGCATTATTTCAGACCAAAACATTCTGATTTGTCTTAATAAATCCATTTTTTGGAATATATTTTCATTAAAAAATAATAAAAAACGCATTTTTTCCAGAATTTCGTTAGGAATTTGGTTGAATAAATCGATTAATTGTGATTTTTCGTTCTCAATAGGAAGATAAATGTGTTTTATGTCCTGAAAATTATCTATTATTTGCTGAAAATCAGTTTTTGTATTGCTTATTATTGATTTATTTTCCGATTCTAAGGATAAAAAAGCCTCCATATCATGGAATAAAATTTCTACCGAAGAATATTTTTCCTTTTTAGTACAAATCTCCTCGTTCCAAAATAAAATAGGCTGACAATCAGGTGCTTGACGCAAATACCCCATCGCTCGATAGCCTCGTGCATACGGAGGAAATCCTGCGATAAATTCCGTAGATAGAGACTCGGAAGGTACACCTTTTAGTGTGATATTTTGAAAACGTGTATTTATTTTTTCTCGATGTTTTCCCATAATCGTTTGGTTATCAAAGGTTCTATTTGTGTTTTTTCGTGTTTTTGTTTTGCAAAAGGATATAATTCCCATTCTTGCTCATTGGCAAAAGGCTCGAAATCACGTTTTATATTCGCTATTTGTTCTTCAAAATAGGCTTGTTCTTGTGTTGCTTGTTCTTTTATTTTCTTCTGTAATGAATAGTTTTTGGCTTGCTCTAATAGTCCGCCCGATTTTTCTATTTGTTGAAATAAAAGTAATGATTTTCTGGCTATTTCATAAGCAATAGTTTCAAAACAATAGGTTTTGTTTAGATAGGAAGCGTTTCGGTTTTGTGATATTTCTTGAATAAGTTGAAGATGTTTTATTTCATTTTCAACAGTATTTTTCTTGTAAATACAATCATTTTGAGGTAGTATAAAATCGGCACCTCCCATTACTGCACTTTCATAAGCCAAAGCGATATAATTCTGATTATAGACTGTTTTTGAGATAGATAGCTCTCGAATTGAAGGCGTAGCAATTAAAATCAGCTGTATTGGAAACGGAAATACTTCGAATACGCTTTCTGCTACTTGCCGAAAGGCTCGTAACTTTGCCGTTTCATACAAGAAATTGCTTCCGACGGCTATTTTAAAATAAACAGTAATCTTGGAGTGTAAATGGTTTTCTATTTTGGTCAAATAAGCGGTCGTATGGGCTATTCCATAAGCTATCTGCTGTACGATTCCTGCACCTGCATTTTGATATAAAGTAGTGTCAATCAATATAGTATGATTTTTGTTGGGAAAAGTTTTTACTACTAAACCCAAATCAGTATATTGATTATAAAGCCATTTGCCTTTTTTCAAAAATGAATGAATATAATCGTTACAAAGAAATATACGAGAATCTGTTTTTTGAATAAATGCACTAATTTTCTGTAAAGCCAACTCTGTAAATCTTTCTGTATGAATTAAATATAAATTTTCTTTCGGTAATTGGTCAAAAAGAGTTTCCCACTTATTTTCTTCCGAATGTAAAGTTATTACAAAATGCTGAACGCCTTTAGTTTGCCAAAATTCGATTCGGGTTAATGTTTGAGCAATATTGGAGCAATATAAAGATATAATCGCCTTAGGGTTGGCTTCTACATTGTAGCTAATTGATTTATTATCAGAAGTATAGAATGGAAGAATAGGTACATCTTCGTGTGAATGAAATATGAGAACTGTGTTGTAATCAGCTCCTTGGAGTTCAAATTGTAGTTGCTGTTTCCACTGCTTAGCGGTGGTTGTTATCGGTATATTTGTGTACATTTCGTTCAATAAAAATAAGATTCCAAAATTATGAAAAATATTTCATATATCTGGAATCTTAAGAGAGATGATTAGCACCCAACAAAATTTGGGTATGAGAAAAAATTAATGACCTATCTCCCGATGGGCTTTATTACTTTCAATGTTATCTATTTTTTCAGTGTAATTTTTTGTTGCTATATCAAAACAAACGTAGGAAAAATAATAATTTGTTTTATTTCTCAACAAATTTAAAGATAACAAGCGTGTAAATTGTATATTTTGTCTGGAATTTTACATCGAAAGCTAAAATTCCTTGCCTTTTGTTGAACAATCGGCGAATGTGAAATTCAAAAATAAAAGTAAAATAGTTTTTTTCATCGCCTTCATCATTTTTCCTTTTTATTTAATTTATGTTTTAATTAAACCTACTTTTTATTAAATAAAAAAAGATATTTTTTTCTTTAATAAAAACAAGCAAGTACAGTTTGAAATATCAAAGAATCAGATGATTTAATGATAACACCAAATTTCCGATTCAGAAATATTCCTTTTTATAATTATATATATAGCATGTTCAATAAGGTAATATTTTTTACACAGTAATTAAAAGAACGATTCTGATTGTAGATTTTAGTTTGAATTGAATTTTTTGTTTTTAATAAAAATTTAGTTTGAGAAAAAGTTTTCTTTTTTATTATTTTATTTATGTAGCAAATGTAAATGAAATATTGTTTTCTGTAAATCCCCTTTTTTAAGGATTTTTATTGTTAATATTTATTAAATTAAAAAGATGTAATTAACATATTCTTCACTCTGATTTTTATTCTTTTTGTTGCGGTGGTTGTATTAGTTTAATTTTTTAGATTGCTCAAGTTTTGATAAATTTGTGTTTTTCAGCATTTTAAATAAAACAAAATCCATAAAGCACAGAGCCTTATGGATTTTTTGTTTAAAAAAACATTCCTAAAGAAACATCATTATTGCCTTGTGAAAATCAATGTCATTGTTTCGTTATTGGTTACATAATCAAATTGAAGTGTATTACCTCCGTCGTTGAATACCAAAGGAAATTCAGCTTCTTGATTATTTTGAGTGATGTAATATTTTTCGTTACGTTTTACCCAAGTGCCTTCGTCTGAAGCGGTATTACATTCGGTAGAAGTTTGAGATTTTGGGACACTAAAAGTTAATTTAAAGGTTTTGTCCGTTGTTACCAAAGTTGAATTTTTAAAACAAGGAACATTTGCTCCCGTAATGTCATAAACTTGTCCGTTTGTGGCTATTGCTTTGAGAGCCCAATTTCCGATGAATACATCGGCAGTTGTACTTCCTCCGCTTCCATTTCTTCGTTTGTAAATCGAAATAGATTGCTGGTTACTATCATTTAAAAAGGTAAGTGTAAGTTCATCACCCGATATAGAATAGGTTATTTCACGTGTGTTGCCACTTGAATTGGCGATGATTTTATCTCCCGAAAGTGTGTAAGTGCTGTTTCTTACATCGGAAGTACAAGTTCCAGTAGCGTTGCTATAAGCAACCGAAGTAGCTTCTGTTTCTGTGAATGTCATATAACCTTGTTTGAGACAAGCGTCTGCTTCATAGCGTTGTCCTTGTACAACATACGCAACATAATCCCACTGCCCAACGAGCGAGTTACTGCTTCCTTCACCATCTTTTGAACAAGAGGTAATCAATAATACGCAAACCATTAAAGTTGCAAAAATTGTCTTTTTCATACTATATTAGTTTTTAAATTATTTAATAATACAATGTTTTTTGTAAAAAAATTAATAATAAATGTTTTTTTGTGGAATTTTGTTTGTGAAATAGTTAAAATAGTATTGTTTGGTGCTTTTGAGAAAAAGGATAAAAGCAAAAAAATAGTTTTTTACCTCCAAATCATATTGGAAAAATAGGAAGGAACACCTTTCCAACCATCTGTTTTTAAGTGAATAAATCCACTACTTTTGTCTTCCAAGTTGTAAAGTTTATTGTCATCAGGAATTACAAAAACATAGCCATAACCACCTCCAGTAACACTTACAAACGGCATACTTGGCTGTAATGGGTCGTAATCCGTCCAAGCCCGACCCACCGTGGGCGAACCCACCAATGCAATATATTTCCCGTCGGGCGAAAACACAGGATTGTACTCTCCATCTACATTAGTAAGCCCTGAGGGAGACGAAGTCGTAACTTGGGTTAAGCCACTTCCGTCGATGTTTTGTACCCAGATATGTTTGTTATACCGAAAAGCAATTCTCGTTCCCTGCGGATTTACCGTTACATAAGTCCCGCCGTTACCATTATTGATTTTCAACACTTCTTGAACTCTATCGCCAAAAGCAGGATTCCATTTGTAAAGCACCCCCGATACGGCACTATACATTTCGTTAGCATTTGTCCAAACAGGCGTATCTTGAGACTTGTATTGTTCCGTTGGAAGAACAAATTCGGTGATGAGTTTGGGAGTTTGTACATCGAAAAGTAGCACACCTCTATTTTCCCAATATTCACAATCTACGGCAAGATATCTTTTATTAGGTGAAAGTCGTAAATCAGCCTCTCGGTAAAAATCATCTCCGTCGTATTGGTAATTAAATCGGAAAACATTGCCTGTTGTAGGAATATTATCAGAAGGAATATGCACATAACTGCCATCGTACGAACGAAGCAAGAAAGTTTGTTTATCCTGATAATAATCAGCCATTCTGCTGGTTGCTACGGAAAGACAAATTTCGCCACTTCCGTAAGTAAAATCGTATCCCGTGATGCCAGGACCATTTTCTGTATTGACTACTTTGGTAAGTGTTCCTTCACGGAAATTATAGGCTTGAATGCCATCGGTCGCAAAATCTATATACAGCGTACCTGGCAACGAAGAAGTATCTCCGCCCTCTGTGCTATCCTTGCTACAAGAAGCCAATGTTGCCATTGCTAAAAATAATGCGAATTTTAATGTTAGTTTTTTACATCTTTTCATTTTCATCTTTTTTAAGTTCATCTTCTTTTTTAATTCTAAAAAACGATGTGTTTTCTAAAAAATCTCTCCAAAATCGAATTTACGAAATAGATTACAATAATTGTGAGAATGTAATCCTGATAGTATCTTTACTTAAAGCAATTTTTTTCTAATTTATGAGGTATTTTCTGCATTGTTACTATAATTTCGCAAAATTCTTCTTCAATAAATTCTCTAAACATTTTCCACGTTACAAAAGTATTGATTAAATTCTTCTACATCAATCCCCTATTTTGGGTATTTTTACAGTTAATATCTATGAACAAACTCTTAATAAAAAGTGAATTTTAGCATTAATTATGCTTGTATATTGATTTTTATTGTTATTTTTATGCCGTAAAATGACATTAGATATTTTGAAAAGAGATACTTACATATTTGTTTTATTATTTTTTGTTTGGAATTTTTCTTTGGTTAAGGCTCAAGAACTCTCTGAGCTACAAGAGGCAGTAGAGGAAGCTCCTTCTGATAAAGAAAAGTTTTATGCATTGATGAAACTATCTGATTTTCTGTCATATTCTGATACTACACAAGCCTTACAAGCCCTCCAACAAGCCAACTCCTTAAAAAAAGGAGACCCTTATTTGGAAGGTATTTATCTTTTTTACGAAGCAGGTATTTACTTTAATTATGATATTTTAAAAAGCCAAAAACTTTACCAAAGAGCAGAAACGTATCTTAAATGGTACACAACACCTGAGGCGTATCGATATCGAGCCAGATTGTGGCATAATTTCGGTGTATTGGAGCAGTACAGCGGCAAGGAGCAGAATTTCTTGAATATCACTTTGGAATATTGCATTCCATTTGCTGAAAAGTCAGGTGATGTGGATTTGCTCATCGGTTATCTTACTGATGTAGGAATGGTTTTTGCTAATAACAAAGAATATAGCAAGGCTTGGGAATACTACCAAAAAGCACTAAATCAGGCAGATAAAAACAATATAGAAAGTGAATCTCTGCTATGGACATACCTCAATATGTTCGATATTGATTATATAAGGGCAAATAAAAAATCCATTTCCAATCTGTATAATAAAATAATAATTCTTTGGAAAAAATTTCCTAATAACAAACTTACGGGCTACATATACCGAAATGAGGCTCGTTATTTCGCTATGTTGGGCAGAAGTGAAGATGCTTTAAGAAGTATCGACAAAGGAATTGAATTTGTGCTTAAAAATAATATTCTTAGTGATTATCTTTTTTTGGAATATGAAAAAGTATTGATATTAAAGCAATTAGGTAGATTTGAAGAAGCCAAACGAGGACTTCAAAAACTTTTAGAAGCACCTATAAATAAAACTTTAATCAAAAATCAATTGGGATTGCTATTGGAACTTGCCGATATGGAAGCCAAGTTAAACCAATATCAAACAGCATACGAATTGATGGTAAAACATCGGGCATTGAAAGACAGCCTTACCGCCGAAAATGACAAGAAAATGCTCGCCGATATGGAAATTCAGTACCGTACCGCTGAAAAGGAAAAAGCCATTTTGCAATTAGAAAGTAAAAACAAACAAAATCTAATCCTTAGTGTAGGAGGAATACTCGTACTTTTCATTGTTACAGCGTGGGCTATCTATGCGTGGAATGTTCAGAAAAAACGCCATAAGAAGGATTTGTTATTACGCAAACAACAACAAGAAATCGAAATCACACACGCCGTTATGGAAGGGGAGCAACAAGAACGCAACCGATTGGCTCGAGACCTGCATGATGGGTTGGGCGGACGCATCACGGGCATTAAAATGAATGCTGAAATGCTTGCTCAAAAATTACAACAAAAAGAAGATTTGCAAAAAATCATCAAACAGATGGATATTGCTATCATAGAATTACGAAATACAGCACATAATTTAGAACCTTCCGTCTTGGAAAAATATGGATTACAAGCTGCTATTTCCGATTTTTGTCTATCATTACAAACCAAAAACCAGAAAATAAAACTTTATACCGATGGGCTTGCCAATTTAATAAACAAAAAATGGCAATTATCTGTATATCGAATTGTACAAGAATTAGTTACAAACGCCGTAAAACATTCCGAGGCTACCGAAATTCTGTTGCAATGCACCTTTAAAGACCGTTTCTTAATGATTGAAATCGAAGATAACGGGAAAGGTTTTGACCCTAAAACCGTTTCACGAAATATGGGATTGAATAGTATCGAAACTCGAGTTATTTATTTAGGCGGAAAAATGGAAATACACTCTGAAAAAGGTGTAGGAACAACTATCAATATAGAATGTAAAATTTAAATAATTATGATACGTATTATTATTTGTGATGACCACCCGATTATTAATGAAGGTTTGCAAAGTTTTATTACTTCGCACCCACAAATGCAAGTTGTAGCCACAGCTTCGAGCATTGCTCAGCTGCAAGATGTACTCAAAAGTACCGTTGCCGATGTGTTGTTGCTGGACATTCATTTGCCTGATGGCAAAGCCTCTGATATGTGTTCCTCTATTAAGCAAGAGTATCCCAATATTAAGATGTTAGGACTCAGTAATATAGACGACCCTTTTGTAATCCAGCAGATGATAAACGACGGAGTTTCAGGTTATTTACTGAAAAGTAGCCCTATGTACGAGATTGAAGAGGCTATTTTGAACATTTACAGCGGGGCAACTTACCTAAGCGAACAAACCCTAAGCCTATTAATGCCTTCTAAAAATAATTCCGAAGAAATTCCTATAATTACACGCCGTGAACGGGAAGTGTTAAAATACTTAGCAAGTGGATTTTCATCTGCTCAAATAGCTGATAAAATGAATATTAGCCCATTAACAGTAGATTCGCATCGCAAAAATTTATTACAAAAATTTAACGTAAATAAAACTGTCAATCTATTGCAAAAAGCCAAAGGATTGATTTAAAAATCGTACCGTAAATTTTTCAAAATTTCAGTATCTTTGCCGTTAATATAAAAAAACGAAATATTTTAAATATGTTTACATACATCATTATCGGGATTATTTGTTTGGCAATTGGTTATATATTAGGTAATTACATTTTCAGATTGAAAAACGAAAATCTTATTTCAGCCAGTAAAGAGCGAGAGGATTTGCTCCAACAATCACTTACTGATTTGAAACTACGTTTGGCAGACGAAATTCAAGAAAAAGAAAATTTCCGTAATCAAAAAGACCAGTTAAACCTCATTCTTACCAAAAAAGAATCTGAGAAAGACTCTCTTTTGACCAAGTTGAATGAAAAAAATCAAGAAACAGAACAATTACAAGAGAAATTTGCCAAAGAATTTGAAAATTTAGCAAATAAAATTCTGGAGGAAAAATCGTCTAAATTTACTGAGCAGAATAAAGAAAATCTCAGAACTATCCTAAGTCCGTTACAAGAAAAAATCAAAGATTTTGAACAAAAAGTAGAACATAGCCAGAAAGAAAATATAAGCATTCATTCGGCTTTAAAACAACAACTTACGGATTTGCAAAATCAAAATTTACGCATTACCAAAGAAGCCGAAAATCTTACCAAAGCTCTTAAAGGAGATAGTAAAATACAAGGAAATTGGGGGGAATTGGTGCTTGAAAAAGTCCTCGAAAAATCAAATTTAGAAAAAGGACGAGAATACACCGTTCAGGAATCTTTCATACGTGAAGATGGCTCACGGGCTATCCCCGATGTGGTTATTCACTTGCCCGATGGCAAAAAAATGATTATTGATTCCAAAGTGTCTCTGACTGATTATGAGCGATTTGCGAATGCCACGGAAGAAGAACGTCCCTTCTTTCTAAAACAACATATTAATTCTATCAAACGGCATATAGACCAGCTTTCTGAAAAAAAATATGAAGATTTATACACAGATAGTCCCGACTTTGTGCTGATGTTTATCCCTATTGAACCTGCTTTTGCAGTTGCTTTGCAAAGTGATGATTCGCTGTATTCTAAGGCTTTCGCCCAAAATATTGTAATTGTAACGCCTACCACTTTGTTGGCTACGCTTCGTACCATTGACACGATGTGGACAAACCAAAAACAACAAGAAAATGCTTACGAAATCTCACGACAAGCAGGAGCTTTATATGATAAGTTTGAAGGTTTTGTAACCGATTTGATTAAAATCGGGAAAAAAATGGATGAAGCCAAATTCGAGTATGGCAATGCGATGAACAAACTCGTTGAAGGTAAGGGAAATATAGTCCGAAGTATCGAGAAACTAAAAA
>JAUNHN010000088.1 GCA_030523915.1 Capnocytophaga sp.
CGTCTTTTCATTCTTTTGAGCCACAAGCATTGTGGCTCTACAAATGTAAAATATTGAAAAGCATTATTTTATCAAATTTGTGGCTTTAACGAATTTATATTGCAAAATAATTCAAACAAGTTCTAAATTAGTTTTGCTTTTTGCAACACCTATATCATTTTTAGACAAAAAAGGCATTAAGTACATGCCCAAGCGGTAGCTTTGCGTAATTCGGTTTGTATAGCTATGGGTAATTAACTATCTTTGTCGCCAAATTAATGAAAAATAAAAAATGCGATTACATCGAAACTTAACCGATGCCGTCATTGAAGGCTTAGGATTTATTTTTAACGAGCAACAGTATGCCGATAAAGCGGTAGAAAAACAACTCAAAAAGGACAAACGCTGGGGGGCTCGCGACCGTGCTTTCATTGCCGAAACGATGTATGACATTGTGCGGTGGAAACGCTTGTATGCCGAAATTGCAGAGGTAAAAGCTCCGTTTTCCGTTCACGATTTACGGCGTATGTTTGCCGTATGGGCGGTACTTAAAGGCATTCAACTGCCTGAGTGGTCGTTTTTTCAAGATACACCACAGCGGCGTATCAAAGGCAAGTTTGATGAGCTTTCTAAAATACGAAAATTCCGAGAGTCCGTCCCAGATTGGCTTGATGAACTTGGCGAGGCGGAATTGGGTTCGGATTTTTGGACAAAAGAACTCCACGCTCTCAATGAGTTAGCTCCTGTGGTACTACGAGCCAATATATTAAAAATAGCTCCACCTCAATTAAAAAGCCTTTTGCAAGAAGAAGGCATCGAAACCCAACTTTTAAAAGAGTATCCCGATGCGTTACAACTTACCGAACGGGCTAACATATTCACTACCAAAGCATTTACTAACGGAATGTTTGAGGTACAAGATGCTTCGTCTCAGAAAGTTGCACCATTTTTAGAAGTGCTTCCCGCAATGCGAGTGATAGACACTTGTGCGGGTGCAGGAGGGAAAACCTTACATTTGGCATCGCTGATGAAGAACAAAGGGCAAATTATCGCTATGGATATTTACGAAAACAAATTACAAGAACTCAAACGCCGAGCCAGACGCAATGAAGTGTTTAATATAGAAACAAAACTTATTGACTCTAAGCAACTTAAACGAATGCAAGGAACTGCCGACCGAGTGCTGATTGACGCTCCGTGTAGCGGATTGGGCGTACTGAAACGCAATCCTGATGCTAAGTGGAAGCTACAACCCGAATTTTTGGACGAAATTAGAAAAACGCAACAGCAAATCTTGCAGGATTACAGCAAGTTAGTTAAATCAGGCGGAAAAATGGTTTATGCTACGTGTTCCGTACTTCCGTCCGAAAACAAAAAACAAGTGGAAACTTTTTTGCAATCAGAAGCAGGAAATGGCTTTGTTTTTGAAGCCGAAGAAAATATTTTTGCACATCAATCGGGTTATGACGGATTTTATATGGCTCGAATGCGAAAGAAATAGATGAAAAAATAAGGAAATATTTTTTTTGTTGCATATTTTTTCTGTTTTATTGGAAAAAATCTGTAAATTGCACCTCTTTTTATATCTTTTCGTTATAAAAAAGGAAAGCTATAAAGATTTATTTATTTGATGTACAATGGTTTATAATTGTAGGTGATGCGTATCAGGAATAATTTACTTGTGATATTTTTGGCTTTGCTGGTAGTTTCCTGCGAATATTTTTCGAGAGAAACCCCCAAACACGCCATAGCTCGTGTAGGCGATAAGTATCTTTACAAAGAAGATATCGCTTCAATACTGCCACAAGATTATTCCAAAGAAGATAGTATCAATATCGCACAAAAATATATTAATAATTGGGCAATCAAGGAGTTATTACTTGCCAAAGCATACCAAAATGTAACCGATGATAATAAAGAGGATTTTGAGCGTTTGGTAAGCGATTACAGAGCTGATTTGTACATCAATTCTTATAAAGAAGGGCTGATAAACAATGCGATAGACACAGCCGTAACGGATAATGAAATGCAAGTATTCTACGAGCAACACAAAGAAATATTTAAGCTCAATGAAGAACTGATAAAACTCCGATACATTCAGCTTCCTTCGGACGAAAAACAAAAAAAAATCAATACGTTTGAAGAAAAATTCAAGCGTTTTGAACTTGCAGACCGTAGAGAGTTGGATTCACTTTCGTTGCAATTTGTATCCATTTATTTGAATGATTCGGTTTGGATAAAAACGGAAAGCGTATTGAAAAAACTTCCGTTTTTGGAAGGAAAATTAGGCGAAGAAAGACAAATCTTCGTTAATGAAAAAACCTCTGATGGGGTTTATTTGGTGCAAGTAACTGATGTTTTACACAAAAATGAACAAGCTCCCATAGAGTATGCGTTGCCTACATTGCGTCAAATCATACTGAACCAGAGGAAATTAGAATTTGTAAAAAAACTTGAAATAGATATTATAAATACAGGTATTAAGAAAAAACAATTTGAAATTATTTATGAATAAAAAAGTACTATCCGTTATCGGAATGTTGTTTTTTACTTGTGGCTTGTTTGCTCAGAATGATACAGTTATAAGCAGCCAAGCAAGTCCAGTAATACAAAAACGCCTCAAAGTAGATGGAGTAGCAGCTGTGGTGGGAGATTATTTGATTTTGGAATCGGATATAGACAAGGCTTTTATCGAATTGGAACAGCAAGAAGTAGATGTCAAAAACTTTACACGTTGCCAAGTTTTGGGGAAGCTAATGGAAGACAAACTTTATGCACACCAAGCTGTTCAGGATAGTATCACGGTTACAGATGGCGAGGTTCGTGAGTCTGTAAATCAGCGAATTGAAAGTTTAGTTGCTCAATTAGGCGGAGATATGAAGAAGTTACTCCAATTTTATAATAAAGAAGATGAGCAGTCGATGCGTGATGAACTTTTTGATTTGTTCAAACTGAACATGCTTGCACAGCGAATGCGTTCGCAAGTAGTTAAAAACGTAGAAGTTACCCCTGAAGAGGTACGTAAGTTTTTCAATGCAATTCCTGCTGATGAGTTACCCATTATCGGGACAGAATTGGAAATTGCTCAAATCGTAGTAAATCCAATCGCTCCAAAAGCAGAAGTACAAAAAGTTATAGACTTGTTGAATGAAATCAAAGCTGATGTAGAACAAAATGGAGCTAGTTTTTCCACCAAAGCTATTTTGTACTCGCAAGACCGTGCCACAGGCGGGCAAACCTTAACGTTTAACAGAGCTTCTCACTTTGATAAAGCGTTTAAAGATGTGGCTTTTAGTTTGCAAGAAGGGGAAGTTTCAAAACCTTTTGAATCGAGTTTCGGTTGGCATATTATCCAAATGGATAAAATTCGTGGGAAAGAGGTAAGCGTTCGGCATATTTTGTTGATTCCTGACGTTCCTCGTGAGGCTTTGGCGGAAGCAAAAGAAAAAATTGAAAAAATCCGTGAGCGAATTCTTAACAAAGAACTGACCTTTGATGAGGCAGCACGTAATTTTTCTGATGAAAAAGAAACTCGAAATGATGGCGGACAGCTTATTAATCCCGAAGACCTCTCATCTCGATTTGAATTAACTCGTATGGAACCAGAACTTTATAATCGTATTTCGCAATTAAAAGATAACGATATATCAGTAGCTCATCTGGACGAAGATAGAACAGGAAAGAAAACGTATAAAATATATCAAGTTACGAATCGCTATGATGAACATAAAGCTGATTTTACCAAAGATTACGTAAAAATACAAGATTTGGCACTAAAAGAAAAACAATTGAAAACCATTGCCAAATGGATGAATGAAAAGATTGAAAACACACATATCGTAGTAAATAACGAATATAAAGAATGTAAGTTTTCAAATAATTGGATAAAACAATAAATTTTTAGCTCGTCAAAATTTTAGACCGAAATTGTAAAAAATAATATTAATTACAACCTTTGTTTAAAATTTTGACTTTTTTTACAATGCAACTTTTTTATCACTCAGCAATAGATGAACAAACCACTTCATTTTTTTTCGATAAAGAAGAAAGCCAACACATTGTGAAGGTTTTACGAAAGAAAGAAGGTGATTTGCTGTATGTTACAAACGGCAAAGGTTGGTTATTCAAAACAGCATTGGCACTTGCTTCGCCTAAAAAATGCGAGGTTTCTATTTTGTCATACGAGTACAAGTCGCCTCGTCCGTATTATTTACATTTGGTAGTAGCTCCTACCAAAATGAACGAACGTTACGAATGGTTTTTAGAAAAGGCGGTAGAGATAGGAGTGGACGAAATAACCCCGATTATTTGCCAACATTCGGAAAGAACGACTATAAAAACCGAGCGTTTTGAAAAAATTATTCATTCGGCGATGAAGCAATCTTTGCAATATTATTTACCTAAACTTAATGCTCCGATAACATCAATGGAATTTTTCAAACAAAGTGCAAATGATAATTCGGCGAAGTTTATAGCTCATTGCCAAGAAGGAACTAAAGTACTTTTTTCGCAACGACTTGTTCCATTTCCTGAAAAAATTATGGTGCTTATCGGTCCTGAAGGTGATTTTTCATCTGAAGAAATAATGAAAGCCTTACAGAACAAATTTTTGCCTATATCATTAGGTAATAGTAGATTACGTACTGAAACAGCAGGTGTTGTAGCTTGTAATTATGTGGAAATATGTGCCAATCTGAAATAAAATCAAAAAAGTATAGGATTGGGGTGTACAAATGTGTATCCTAATTCGTTTATCACTTTTTGGGAAGAAACTATTTTTCCTTGCGGGGATATATTTGTATCTTGGCAAGATATTCTTTTTTGAAAATTAATAACTTGCTGTTTTGTAGGATGTTGTGGAGCTACAATATTGTATATTTTAGAATGCAAATTTAGTGTAATCATTTTTTCAATAATAAAACAAATATCCTGATAATGAACGTGATTTACAACAAGATGAGTCTCAGATACATTATATTTACTGAAAATACGATTGTCTCCCATAAGCCCACCAAGACGTAAAATATTCAGTTGAGGGAAGTTCTTTTTTAGAAAATTTTCAGATTGAAGCAATTCATTTTGAAGTAGAGTAGGAGGGCAGGTTTCATCTATTTCTGCATTTATTTGTGGATAAATACCTACAGAACTGGTGAAAAATAGTTGTTTTTTGAAATTTTCAATAAAAAAACAAAGATTTTTCAATCTATTTTCAAAAATTGGTTTACTTAAATGCTTCCCGAAAGGAATTGTGATGATAATACAATCCAATTCAGCCAATATTTCCCATTTTTGATTATTGAATTTATCAAAATCTACTAAAAAAGAATGAAAATAGGATTTTTCAAGTTCTTTTTGCTTTTCTTGCGAGGTTGTAGTGGCATAAATGCTGTGATAGGAAGCTAAATGTGTTCCTAATCGCGTCCCTAACCAGCCACCCCCGATGATTCCTATTTTCATTCTGAATGGTTATAAAATTATAAATTGTATATTACTAATTATTAGTAAATTACTTTTTTCCAACAGCTTTTATTTCGTTCGGAAGGTTCATATTTTTAGTAAGTACACTTATTTTATTTAGGTCTATATCTCCTGTAAGTGTCAGTATAACAGTTTGTTTGGAATCACTTGTTTCTTCTACAAACATCAAAAGTTCAGATACAATATCTTCAGTTTTACCTTGTTTTGCGTAGAATTTCACGTTACTAGCTTTGTCTTTCACACGCATAAGTTCAGAAAGTGCTGATTTACTGAGATAATTTTGCACCTCGGTTTTCATACTTTGTGCTACGGCTTTATTTTCAGTAGTGAAAATTTTAAGGCTTGTAAGTTTGTTAGCAATATCCATAAACTCCTTAGCTTCAGGGTCTTTGCTATCTATTTTGGAAAGCATCTGAAACATTTTTTGTGAAACTACCACTGTGGTTATTTGGTCGTTATTTTCAAATTTGTCAAATGCTGTTTGTCCCATCATTTTTGATGAGAATAACGCTATTCCAGCTAAAAGAATTAATTTCGTTTTCATATTGTGCATCTTTTTTAATTATTATTTTAATTTTTCCATATTGATAACCTTATTCGTGGTGGCATCAAATTTTTCTAAATATTTTATTTTTTCTGTTCCTTTGTTATAGTTTACCGAAATCATTTGCAAAGCTGTTTTCACCTGCTCAAAAGCTAATTGTGCTTCGGCTTGTTCTCTCTTCTGGTACCAATAGTAAGTTATGATAAACAAAAACGTTGCCGCAACGGCTGTTAAACGATACCAATTTAACTTTCGAGGTCTTTTTATAATTTTATTTGTCGGAAATGTCTCATTTTTAGTATCTTGCAAATAAGCAAACATTGATTTATATTTTTCCAATTCAGGAGCTATATTGCTCGAATTAAAGTAAGTACGCAGTTTTTGCTCTTCTTCCAATGAAGTATTTCCTTCAAAATAATTGTCTAAAAGTATTTTAATTTTTTCTGTTGTCATCTTTGTTTAAATGTTATTATTTATTATTTTTTCACGTATTGTTTTTCTTGCTCGGGATAAAATTACCCTTAAGGTAGCTTCTTTGATTTCGGTTATTTTTTCAATTTCTTCAAATGTATAACACTCAATATCACGTAGTTGTATTACCATTCGTTGTTGTTCGGTAAGTTCGTCTATACATTTTTTTACAAACTGAAGCATATCTTTATTTTCGATTTGTTTTTGCAAAGATATATCATTTTCGGCTTCAAATTTATAATGAGTAAGCGAAATATTTTCCGCATTTTTGCTTTTTAGTTTGTCAAAGCACCAATTTTTAGTAAGCCTCATCGCATAGGCTTCTAAATTTTGAATCGTATCAATCAATTGGTGTTGTTTCCAAAGTTTTAAAAGAACTTCTTGCGAGGCATCTTGAGCTTCGTCTTGTGAGATGAGTAGCCGTCTGGCAAAGCGATAAATCTTATCTTGAAACGGACGAATTTTCTCCAAAAATACCTCGTGTGTCATAAAAAAATGATTATTTTTTCTAAATAAAAGACGAATATATAAAAAAAATATTACATTTGTAATTAAAAAATTGTGTTATGAAAAAAATGTATTTATTCAGTTTGCTGTTTATCAGTATTTTATCTTGCAAAAAAGATAATGACGACCCTGCCCCAAATACTAATAATTCGTCATCAGACACGTTAAATTTGGGAATCAAAGATTTTATTTGGAAAGGATTAAATTCTTACTATTTATGGCAATCCGATGTGTCTAACTTGGCAGATAATCGTTTTGCATCAAATGTGTCAGAAACTACCTTGCAGACCTCTTCATACGTAGATTTTTTAAATGGCTATAATTCGCCTGATGCTCTTTTCTACGGATTATTGTATAAATATGAAGAAATAGACCGATTTAGCTTCATTACAGAGGATTATACCGAATTGGAAAGAAGTTTTCAAGGGATTTCATTAAGTACGGGAATGGATTTTGTACTTTCTCGTTATGGACAAAGCGATGGAGTTTTAGGGATAGTGCGTTATGTTATTCCTGGTTCAAGTGCTGAGCAACAAGGAGTTAAACGTGGTGATATTTTTCTTTCTGTAGATGGAACTGCACTTAACCTCACGAATTATCAACAGTTATTGTTCAATGACAAAACCTCAATGACTATTGATATTAATTATGTAGAACGTATAAATGGTAGCCTAACAATAGTTTCTGCTAATAATACGGTTACAATGACCAAAACAGAAATTACTGAAAATCCGATACTTATCAAAAGTGTATTTGAACGAGGAAATAAAAAAATCGCCTATTTGATGTATAATAGTTTTGTAGCCAATTTTGATGAGGCTCTTAATGAAGCCTTCGGAGAATTTAAAAATCAAGGAGTTACAGATTTGGTTTTGGATTTGCGTTACAATGGGGGAGGACGAATCTCATCAGCGATTTATTTAGCATCAATGATTACAGGACAGTTTACAGGTCAAGTATTTGCCAAAGAACGTTATAATAGCAAGTTACAACCTCTATTTAAAGAAGAGCAGATTACTAATTATTTTGTAAATAAAATTTACATAGACCAAAACACATCTCTACCATTAAATAGTTTGAACCTCAGTAAGGTATATATACTTACCACAGAACGAACAGCTTCTGCAAGTGAGCTGGTAATCAATGGATTAAAGCCATATATTGATGTGGTTCAAATAGGAGGCGTAACTACGGGCAAAAATCAAGGTTCTATAACACTTTATGATAGCCCTTCAGGATATGATAAAAACGGCATCAATCCCAATCATAAATGGGCAATGCAACCATTAGTTTTAAAAATTGAAAATTCAGCTGGCGTAGGAGATTATACCAATGGACTTACTCCAAATATATCAATAGAAGAGGATTTGGCTAATTTTGGAGTTTTAGGTAATGAAAATGAACCGTTCTTATCCCGTGCTATTCAAGCCATTACAGGTACAGGCAAGTATTTACCTCAGCCAGCCTTAATGCCTATGAAGCCTATCGTTGATTCCAAATCGTTTAATTTTGCAGCTAATGAAATGTACAAGTAGTTGGTTTGTAAATAGTTAGATAGTGCATAGATTTTATAAATTAACAGTATTACGCATAGAGCGATTGACATCGGTTTCTGTCAAAATTACTTTTGATTTACCCGAATTGTTGCAAAAAGAGTTTGCCTTTGAGGCTGGAATGTATTTGACTTTGCAACAAACAATTAATAATCAAAAAGTAAGAAGAGCCTATTCCATTTGCTCGGCTACCAATGAAAAAGAACTTAGCATAGCCGTAAAAAAAGTTCCCAACGGAATATTTTCGGCTTACCTTACGACAGAGCTGAAAAAAGGTGATATTCTTGAGGTAATGCCTCCTGAAGGGATATTTGTTTTCCTTCCGTATTTGTTTAATGATAAGGATATTATACTTTTTTCAGCAGGAAGTGGGGTTACTCCAATGATGAGTATTGCCAAAACCGCATTAGCAGAAACTGATGTAAAAGTAGTTTTCGTTTATGGTAATAAAACTAAGGAGGAAACGCTCTTTTTAGATGAAATAGAAAAGTTACAAAAATTGTATCCAAACCGATTTTTTGTTCATTATGTATTTAGCCAACAGAAGTGGAACAATCATTTTTCAGGGCGAATTGATGAACACATCATAGCATTTATATTCAAAAAATATGGATATTTTAACTTAGGTCGGTATTATATTTGTGGACCTAACACAATGGTTTCCAGTGTGAAAAAAAATCTTTTGGAGCGAGGTATCGCATCGGAGTATATTTTCACCGAATTATTTGAAGCAACGGCTGTACCTGTGAATGATGTGTCGGCATTGCAAGGGAGTGTACGTATAACATATATAATTGACAGAAAAGAAACTACTTTTGAAAGTTCAAAAAGTAAATCTTTACTCACTTCAATTCTCTCACAAGGAGTTGATGTGCCTTATTCGTGTCTTAATGGAGTGTGTAGCAGTTGCATAGGTAAAATCATTGAAGGACAAGCTCAAATGGTTAAAAATGAGACACTTGTAGATAAAGAAATCAAGGAAGGATATGTGCTTACTTGTCAGGCACATCCTATAACTGATTTTATTAAAATAACTTATGACGTATAATTAATTGATTTAAAGAAAAATAAAATGAGAAAAGTATTAATTTTAGCTATCGGGTTAACTTCTTGTAGTTCAGGAAATTCTATGAAACATATCGCAATGAAGGAGTACAATCCGCAATCAGGGAATATTTTGGTAGACCTCCGCACATCAGAAGAATTTGCAGAAGGTCATCTAAAAAATGCGATTAACATTGATTTTTTTGATGCTAATTTTGTTGAAAATTTTGAAAACCAATTTGATAAAAGTGACACCATCTATATTCATTGCAAAAGTGGTGGTCGAAGCTCAAAAGCGATGCAACAGCTTGAAACAGTAGGTTTTAAAAACATTATTCACCTTGATGGAGGAATTATGCAATGGCTCGAAGCGGGTAAACCGATAGAAAAATAAAATAATTTATTATTTAAA
>JAUNHN010000089.1 GCA_030523915.1 Capnocytophaga sp.
TGTATCAAGATAGATAAAGGTTTTAGCCCTCCTTCTGATTGGGAAAAAGACGATACAGCAACTTATAGCGAGAATTGTGAGTGATTTTTGAGTTTTTGCAAAGATGTTTTGCGGTATTAACATTTTATTTCGTTTTTAAATCGTATTTTTACTTCAAATTTTATAAGAAAAATTTTATTAACTCGTGGAAAATTCTCCACGCAAAAATATTTTATTATGCAAACATTCAAATTAAACAACGGAGTAGAAATTCCAGTTTTGGGCTTTGGAGTGTATCAAATCAAGTCCGAAGAAACAGAAAAAGCCGTGATAAATGCCCTAAAAGCAGGGTATCGCCATATTGATACGGCACAAGCCTATTTGAACGAAACCGAAACAGGTAACGGCGTGAGAAACAGCGGAATACCTCGCAAAGAAATCTTTGTAACCAGCAAAGTTTGGGTTTCCAATGCAGGTTATGAAAATGCCAAAGCCTCTATTGAGCGGTCGCTTTCTCGCCTGAATATCGGTTATGTGGATTTAATGCTGATTCATCAGCCGTATGGCGATGTGTATGGCACTTGGAGAGCCTTGGAAGAGTACCTAAACGCAGGAAAAATCAGAGCGATTGGTGTGAGTAATTTTTCGCCTGACAGAACGGTAGATTTGGGGATTTTCAACTCGGTAATGCCGATGGTCAATCAGATAGAAGTCAATCCGTTTTTCCAACGAAAGGAATGGATAGAAACGCTTCAAAATGAGGGAGTTATCATAGAAGCGTGGGCTCCGTTTGCCGAAGGTAAAAACGATATTTTTAATAACGCTGTACTGAAAGAAATCGGTGCGAAATACGGAAAATCGGTAGCCCAAGTAATTTTGCGTTGGGTGGTAGAACGCGGTATTGTGGCATTGGCGAAATCGGTAAATCCCGAGCGAATGGCAGAAAACTTGAATATTTTTGATTTTTCACTTTCGGAGGAAGACAAAAAAGCCATTGCAGGTTTGGATTTAGGTGAAAGTCAGTTCTTTAACCACGCCGATATAGGTAGGATAAAATGGATAAAAGGAGCAATTTTTAATGTGTAATTTTTAAAAAAAGCCAATTTTTGCAAAAATGGTTTTACGATAGAATTGCGTAATTTCGTAGGGGCGACACGAGCGAAGCGAACTGGCGAAGCAATTGCATACGCCCAAAATAAATAGATTAGGGCGTAAGCATTACGCCCCTACAACTCCTTCGGTGGGGGATAGGAATTTAAAACATTTTTAATATGAAAAATTTTTTTACAATAGTATTTACAGCGTTTTCTCTTACAGCCTTTGCTCAGGCGGATTCGGAGATTGTACAAATTCCAGATGCTAATTTTAAAAAAGAATTATTAGAAAATTATTCTATAAATAGCAATAACGATAATGAAATCAGTTATAAAGAAGCCCAAGAGTACAAAGGTGAAATAAATGTTAGTTCTAAAAATATAAGCTCTCTTGAAGGTATAGAGGCGTTTGTTAATCTTACAATATTGTTTTGTGATTATAACAATCTTACAAATTTAGATGTAAGTAAAAATACCGCATTAAAATATTTGGGTTGTAGTAATAATCAGCTTACAAGTTTAGATGTGAGTGAGAATATAGCGTTAAAAGGTTTGTATTGCCTTGATAACCAACTTACAAGTTTAGATATTAGTAAAAATACCGCATTGATTAATTTGATGTGTAATAGTAATAAACTCACAAGTTTAAATGTGAGTAAAAATATAGCATTAGAAGAGTTGAGTTGTGATAATAATCGGCTTACGAGTTTAGATGTGAGTAAGAATATAGAATTGACTAGTTTGGTGTGTAATAATAATCAACTCACAAGTTTAGATGTGAGTAAGAATACGGCATTACAAAAGTTGGTTTGTGAAAATAATAACCTCTCCACACTTAATGTAGCCAATGGACATAATAAAAATTTAACAATTTGGGCAAAAAACAACCCAAACCTAAAATGTATCAAGATAGATAAAGGGTTTAAAGCTCCTTCTCATTGGGAAAAAGACCGTACAGCTAAGTATAGCGAAAATTGTGAGTGATTTTTGAGTTTTCGCAAAAATGTTTTGCGGTATTAACATTTTATTTCGTTTTTTCTTTGTACTTTTACCTCAAATTTTAAAGAATTTAAACTTATGAAAGTAATAGCAACCGCGTTGTTAGGCTTTTGTTTTGCCTTTTTCCCAACGGAAATCAACGCACAGAAAAATCAAAAATTCGTAAAAAAAGAAAATTCAGTTGAACAACGACTGCAACAGATTGAAGACAAAATGGCTCTGAAAAATTTGGTAGATACTTTTTCCAATTTGGCAGATGTGAAAGATGTTAAAAATCAGATGTTTCTCTTTACCGAAGATGCCATTGTGGAAGCCAATTTAGGCGGAAGAGTTTCAAAATCGCAAGGGCGAGACGAAATTTTTAAGGGATTTACCTACTACTTAGATTTGTTTGATTTGGTGTATCATAGCAACGGACAGCAAGTAGTTGATATTAAAGGCGATACAGCCACGGGAATAGCCTATTGTACTGTGCTTTTAATTGGCAATCAAGAGGGCAAACGCACCGCTACTACGCATTACATCATCTATAACGACACCTATGTAAAACGAGGCGGAAAATGGTACATCAGCCACCGCAAAAGCAATTTCGTACATACCGAAGTAAAAGAAATCGGTAGCACCGATAGGCGATAAGTAAGTAGCACCAACAGACAATTTAAAATAACGAATACCCTCCGCCAAAGCTCCAAACTTTGGTGAGGTTCTCAACTTTACAAAAATAATCCTTAGAATTAACATTTTATTTCAATATTTCTTCATACTTTTACTTCAAAAATAAAATCAGGAGATTATCCGCAACAAACTCCTCTCTTTCGGAGAGTTGGAATAGAAATAAATACCTGCGGAGGTTCTCCGCTTAAAAATAAATTAATATGAAAACAAATCGAAGAAATTTTTTAAAAACAGGGGCTTTGGCTACGGGCGGTATGCTGGTTGCTCCTTTGGCGGTGTCTGCAATGGACACTCAAAATCAAATACTTATGAACGAAAACACGACAAAAAACACGCTGCGAAAACTCGGCTCTGGGAAGCATTCCCTTGCGGTTTCGCCTGTGAGCTTGGGTTGTATGGGTATGAGCTATCACCGCTCGTTTATCCCCGACCAAAAAACAATGGAAAAATTATTGCTTACCGCTGTTGATTTGGGTCAAAATCACTTTGACACGGCAGAAGCCTACGGACCTCAGACCAATGAAGTTTTAGTCGGAAAAGCCTTAAAATCAGTGCGAAAGAAAATCACTATCGCTACCAAATTCGGCTTTAAAAACGGAAAACCTTACGATGGTCAGGACTCTCGCCCCGAGCGAATCCGCCAAGTGATAGAACAATCGCTCCGAAACTTACAAACCGATTATGTGGATTTGTTTTACCAACATCGCCCCGACCCAAAAATTCCTATTGAAGAGGTGGCAGGAGTGGTAAAAGACCTGATAAAAGAGGGCAAAGTGCTACGCTTCGGACTTAGCGAATGCCCTGCCGAAACCCTTAGAAAAGCCCACGCCGTACAGCCTGTAACTGCCATTCAGAGTGAGTATTCGCTGATGACTCGCAATGTGGAAACCAACGGCGTTTTGAAGGCTTGTGAGGAGTTGGGCATTGGTTTTGTGGCGTATTCGCCTTTGAGCCGAGCCTTGCTTACGGGCTACATCAACGAGCGAACCAAGTACAACAACGACAACGACAACCGTGGGAGTTTGCCTCGTTATCAGGCGGAAAACATCATCAAAAACTGGGCTTTGATAGACATTTTAAAGGAATTTGGCGACCACAGAGGACTTACGGTGGCACAGGTTTCTTTGGCGTGGCTTTTGGCACAGAAGCCGTTTGTGGTGCCACTCATCGGAACTACCAAATTGGCTCATTTGCAAGAAGATATGGCTTCAGCGAATTATGTTTTTGATGCGAAAGAACTCACCGAACTCACTGCGAAAATCAACCAAGTGAAAATCCACGGCGATAGATACACAGGGGTAATGAAAGACCAAGCCACAAAATAAGACATCGTCTCTTTTTATAAGAAAATTTTACAAAGCGAAATGCGTTTTTTGTGATGTAGGGGCAAATCGCAATTTGCCCTTATTTTGTAATGAAAAAATTATATATTTGCCTTATTAAAGTTATTTTGAACCTTTTCACAATATAAATTTTATGACTAAACATATTGAATTTGAGAAAATTATATTGCAAAATGGCGATATAGATGCTGCCTATATAGAATTTCCGTTTTCTACTTCGGAGGTTTTTGGAAAAAAAGGTAGGATAAAGGTAAAAGCTGTTTTTGATGATTTGGCAGAGTATAGAGGTAGCCTTGTAAAAATGGGTTCTGAGAGGCATTTGCTCATTCTTACCAAAGAAATTCGTGCAAAAATTAAAAAATCTTTTGGTGATAAGGTAAAAATAAAACTTTGGGAAGATACCGAGGATAGAAAAGTAGAAATTCCAGAGGATATTTTAGAACTTTTTAAAGAAAATGAAAAAGAATACGCTGTTTTTCAGAAAATGTCATTTACTCACCAGAAAGAATATATTTTTTGGATAAATGAAGCTAAAAAAATAGAAACTCGGCAAAGAAGAAAAATGAAAATGATAGAAATCTTGCAACAAAAAATCCGAGAATAATAAAAATGGGTTCAAGATAAAAGATGAATATCTTTGTAGTTTTCACAAAGGATTTTATTGTATTTTATTTAAAATCAATGGTTTATCCATTACATATCCTCGCCAAAGTTCCAAACTTTGGCGAGGGTTTTTGGTGGTACGACCACAGCGAGTTTAACCTCCTGTCCGTGCTACCGATTTGCGGTCTATTCAGGGCGTTTTAAACCTAAATAAAATTGCAATGTTTCCAATCTTTTCTCTGAGAAATAGTTTTCAGGAATAGCAACTTTGCATATATTTTCGGCATAATATTTTTTCCCTTTTTCTGTGCAGGAAACGAACTTATAGAAAGGAGAATTATCAATTATTCCTTCACTTTTAAGCAGATTATTTTCTATTAAGTCCTGAATTATAACCGATTCGTCAATTAAAATTCCTAAACTATTTGTGAAAATATTTCTAAATGTATAACTGCTGTCAATCAATCTTTTAGAAGAAAGATTTAGTATTATAAATTTGCAGATTTCTCTTAAATTTTCTTCTTTTGTTTTCATTTTAAATTATTGAAAAATAGGCTGTTAATTCCATAATACAAAATTAAAAATCTTTTCGGAAAAGACAAAATTAAAATCGCCAACGGAGGCTCATCACTTTTTTGTATCTTTGCCTAAAATTTCTTGATTATTAAGTTGTTATGTAAAATGAATTATCCATATTGCATAATAAATAAAATCCTTTTAAATTTGTGGTTTGATTTGTTTTACTTGTCATTCTGAGCGTAACGGAGTGGAGCGAAGAATCTTGTGTTTTTTTGAGATTCTTCCCTGCGGTCAGAATGACAGACACGAATTAACACAAATATTTCTAATAAAAATTAAAAAAACACCTATGGAGGCTTACCGCTTATGATAAAAATTGTTTTGATAATTGTACTAACATTATTGTTTTGGTTGCCTTTGTCTTTGTTTTGGCTTGGCATCAAACGCACATTTTTGATAAATCAATATGTATTGTTTGGGTTTTGTATAGTGTTGATTGTCATTGCTTTACGCTCTTTATTTTCACCTCGCCCTGAGCGTTACGACATTCCATCGTTTGCTTTTTGGGGCGTTATTTTCGCAATCTTTACAGGTTTTATCATTTGCTTTCAAACTGGGATTTTGGTATATCAATATTTTAATAATCAGACTATTATAAAATCAAATGGATATTTTTTGATAATGCAAGTCATAATTATTCTTTTGAGTTTGTGGATTAGCACCAATGATTATTCGTTTCGTACAAATTCTAAAAATCAGCTTGATAAATCGCCATTATACACGCCCAAAGACACGCTCATAAAACGCTATTTTTTAGGCAATTCGGCACTACATAAACAAAAATCTGACAAGCCGATTTATTTGTACGATGAAATTTCTGAAGAGGAAGCCCTAAAACACCAGCACGAAAGGGCATATTTTGTTGGATTCTACCGAAATGATACACTTGTGGGCTATCAAAAAATTTTCCGTAGCGAAATACTAATGGAGGTTAATGAAACGGATATTAAGGCAAAAAAGTAAGAATTTAAAAAGGATTTTTTGATTAAAAATCTTTTCGGAAAGGAAAAAAAATAATTGCTGTCGGTGCTACCGAACACACCGTGTCTTTTGATATTTTCATTATCTTTGCAAAATCTAAAAAATCGTTTATGCTAAATAAAATATTGCATATAGCCAAAACCCATCGCCGTAGATTAATAGGAACTTTTTCGCTGGTGGCTTTGGAAAATATCTTGTTTCTGCTTTATCCTTTGGTGGGAAGTTTTGCGGTAAATGCCGTTATAGCGGGGCAACTTTTACAGGCGTTGTCCTATGGGCTTATGGTGCTTCTTGTATGGAGTATAGGCTCGGCTCGTAGGGCGGTAGATACGAGGGCTTTTGTGAAAATTTATGCCGATTTGGTTGTGCCACTTATCATAAACCAACGCACCACCGATAGCACTTCTACCACTACGGCTCGTGTGGCGTTGTCTCGGCAGTTTGTGAATTTTTTTGAACATTATTTGCCTGTATTTTTAATGGCGTTTTTCTCTATTATTGGCTCGGTGGTTATGCTTTTAATCATTGAATTTTGGTCTGGGGTAACGGCTGCTACGCTACTTATAATCTTTATTTTACTACTACCACGCTATTCAAAAGCCAACGACAGACTTTACCTAAAACTAAACAACCGCTTAGAAAAAGAGGTAGATGTAATAGAAAGAATCAATGCTCGTGAGCTTTTTCGGCATTATGATTTTGTGTCTAATTTGCGTATTCGTATTTCCAACCGCGAGGCGGTGAGTTATTTGGTAATAGGCGTGGCGATGAGCGTTTTGTTTAGCGTTACTTTTACGCTTTTCATCACCAAAGGTTATGGCAATGCAGGGCATATTTACGCCGTGATTACTTACCTGTGGAATTTTGCGATGAGTATAGACGATATTCCCAAACTAATGGAGCAGTATTCGGAGCTGAAAGACATCGGAAAACGAATAAACATAGGCGAAAACGAGCAAAACGACAAAGTTTAAACAGCGGACACATTGTGTTTTTTATTAAAACATTATTGTAGGGGCAAATTATATTTGCCCTTATTTTTCTTGCGTTGAGATTCTTCCCTGCGGTCAGAATGACAGACGCAACGCATTAAAATTCAGGGCGTTTTAAACCTAAAAATATTTTCACTAAATCTAACTTTTCTTTTGGAAAATCATCTTCAAGAATATTCACAGTATGAAGATTGTCATCATAATATTTTTTCCCTTTTTCTGTGCAGGAAACGAACTTATAGAAAGGAGAATTATCAATTATTCCTTCACTTTTAAGCAGATTATTTTCTATTAAGTCCTGAATTATAACCGATTCGTCAATTAAAATTCCTAAACTATTTGTGAAAATATTTCTAAATGTATAACTGCTGTCAATCAATCTTTTAGAAGAAAGATTTAGTATTATAAATTTGCAGATTTCTCTTAAATTTTCTTCTTTTGTTTTCATTTTAAATTATTGAAAAATAGGCTGTTAATTCCATAATACAAAATTAAAAATCTTTTCGGAAAAGACAAAATTAAAATCGCCAACGGAGGCTCATCACTTTTTTGTATCTTTGCCTAAAATTTCTTGATTATTAGCTTGTTATCCTAAAAAATAAATTACAATGTGGTGGTTTTATGCTTTATTATCGGCGTTGTTTGCTTCCTGCACGGCTATTTTCGCCAAATTGGGGGTGCAGAACATCAGTTCCAACCTCGCCACAGCCATTCGCTCTATCGTAATTTTGGTGATGGTTTGGGTCATCGTTTTGGCAAAAGGGGAGGCAAAACAGCTCGGTTCGCTCTCCAAGCAGAGC
Organism: Capnocytophaga sp.; assembly: GCA_030523915.1. Taxonomy (GTDB): domain Bacteria; phylum Bacteroidota; class Bacteroidia; order Flavobacteriales; family Flavobacteriaceae; genus Capnocytophaga. The sequence goes on from JAUNHN010000089.1 coordinate 8,046, forward strand.
ATCGTATTTCTGGTGATTTCGGGGGTGGCAACGGGTTTGTCGTGGCTTTTTTACTTCAAAGCCCTGCAAATAGGACGCGTATCGCAGGTGGCAACGGTGGACAAACTCAGCGTAGCCCTTACCATTATATTTTCCGTATTGTTTTTGGGCGAATCCCTCAGCCTGAAAACCGCTTTGGGGGCTATTTTCATCATCATCGGCACTTTTATTCTTATTTCGGAATGATATAAATAACTGATTTTTAAATATTTAACGATGCTAAAAGATTTACTTCAAAATATACTTCAACAGTTAAAAACGATGCTTCGTAAAGTATTGATTTGGTTGGGTTTAGGTATTTTAATGCTCATCGGATTTTGGGTGTATAATTGGTATTATAAAAAAACCGCCAATTGGCAACCTGCTACGCTTTATTTTAGTCAATTCTCTGAAAAAGAGCCTTTTACAGGATATTTTGTCGTTGAAAATGATTCCTTGAAAAAAGATGAAATATGCGTACAAAGTGTTTATAGAAAAAGCTCAAATAGTAAGCTCAGACATCAGCATTGTGTTCGGTACGAATATGTTTATAAAGAGCGAAACGGCAAATCTTTTAAAGCTACGGAAGTAACTCGTTATGAGATACATAGCAAAAAATAATCACTATACGCGATGATACCACTTACAAAAGTATAGCATTTTTGTTTTAACTTTGCCTTGTTGAATGGAAAATCGAATTTTTACAATGAAAAAATGGTTTTGTAGCGAAAATATTGACTTATACGAAAAATGATTATCTTTGCAAAAAATGAAATATGTCGTTGAATAATCTATTCGGATATACTTGTGCAAAGCCTTTTTTGAAGTGGGCTGGGGGGAAATCTCAGCTAATTAACGAGATAAAACTCCAACTTCCCAAAGAAATAATCAAAAAAAATTTTACCTACATTGAGCCTTTTGTGGGAAGCGGTGCCGTACTTTTTTGGATGCTCAATAACTTTCCGAATATGAAAAAAGCAGTAATCAACGACATAAATTCCGACCTTATAAACACTTATAAAACCATTGCCCAAACGCCCAAAGATTTGATTGTCGTTTTGGAAAATCTTCAAAATGAATTTCATAATTTGGAGGGAAAAGAGGACGAAAAACGATCCTATTACAACGAAAAAAGGCAGTTGTTTAACGAGCGAAATCAGTCGCAAACGGTTCATTCGGCGTTGTTTATTTTCTTGAATAAAACCTGTTTCAATGGGCTTTATCGCGTAAATCGTAAAAATCAGTACAATGTTCCGATGGGCAGTTACAACAAGCCTTTGATTTGCGATAAGGACAATATTTTTGCCGTGAATGAGGTTTTGAAAAAGGTGGAAATTTTGTGTGGCGATTTTCAAGAAACGCTTGATTTTACCGACCAAAATACGCTTTTTTACTTTGATCCGCCCTACAAACCGCTGAGCGAAACTTCTAATTTTAATTCGTATGCAAAGGACGATTTTAACGATGATGAGCAAATTCGCCTTAGGAATTTCTGCAAAAAATTGGACGATTTGGGGCATTCTTGGATTTTGAGCAATTCCGATGTGAAAAATGTGGATAGCGAAAATAATTTCTTTGATGATTTGTATTCAGGCTTTACTATTGAGCGAGTTTTGGCGAAAAGAAGCATCAATTCAAACTCAAAAAAACGCGGACAACTTACAGAATTGTTAATTACAAATATTTAAAAACGATGATTTTTGGCGGAAAAGGCGGTGGAAATACCAAAACTGGGTTAATTTTTGAAGGAAATACCGATCTTTCTACATTTTTGGGTCAGCAGAAAGGCTACAAAGTGGAGAACGGAAGTGTGTTTTATAAAGAGGAATTGGTTG
>JAUNHN010000090.1 GCA_030523915.1 Capnocytophaga sp.
GCAAAAAATAATTTTAACTTACAAAATATAGTTATTAATGAAAACTTTAACACAAAATATTGGTTTAATTACATTTATAAATCTTTTTCACCCTTAAATAATACTATTTTTACATTGCAATGATTATAGGAAGTATTACTAATTTATGTTATACAATCTGATAGATAGTTAATTTTACAAGTCAAAATAATTATAACATTTACAGTTGTTTTTCTAAAAACAAAAATCTTTGCAAGAAAATAAATTCCTCACAAAGACTTTTAGGTATTAACTTTAAAAAATAAAACTACTATTTATACATTACTTTTTTTACCGCTTTGATTACATCATTTGCATTAGGAAGCCATTCTTCCAGCAATGCAGGTGAGTAAGGAGCTGGTGCATCGGCTGTGGTAACTCGCTGAATAGGAGCATCTAAATAATCGAAAGCCTTTTCTTGCACTTGGTAAGTAATTTCTGATGAGATACTTGCGAAAGGCCACGCTTCTTCCAAAATTACCAAACGATTTGTCTTGCGAACCGATTTCAAAATAGTTTCGCTGTCCATAGGGCGAACTGTTCGAAGGTCAATAACTTCACATTCTATGCCTTCTTTTGAGAGTGCATCAGCAGCGATGAAAGCCTCTTTTATTATCTTCCCGAACGAAACAATAGTAACATCTTTTCCTTCTCGTTTTATATCGGCTACTCCCAAAGGTAAGGTATATTCTTCTTCTGGAACTTCTCCTTTGTCGCCATACATTTGTTCTGATTCCATAAAAATAACAGGGTCATCATCGCGAATAGCCGATTTTAATAATCCTTTTGCATCGTACGGATTAGACGGAACTACAACTTTCAACCCTGGACAATTTGCAAACCAGTTCTCGAAAGCCTGTGAGTGCGTTGCGGCTAACTGTCCTGCCGAAGCCGTAGGACCACGAAATACGATAGGAATATTTATCTGACCCCCAGACATTTGTCTTATTTTAGCGGCGTTATTGATAATTTGGTCTATTGCCACCAATGAGAAGTTAAAAGTCATAAATTCTACGATAGGACGGTTGCCATTCATAGCTGCTCCTACTGAAATTCCCGCAAAACCTAACTCGGCAATAGGAGTATCGAGTACACGTTTAGGCCCGAACTCGTCCAGCATTCCTTTTGAGGCTTTATACGCTCCGTTATACTCAGCAACCTCCTCTCCCATCAAGTAAATAGACTCATCGCGACGCATTTCTTCACTCATTGCTTCGCAAATAGCTTCTCTGAATTGTATTGTTCTCATTTTATGAATATGTTTTATCGTATGTTTTAAAAGCACAAAAATACACATTATTATTGAATTTCATATTATTTTTTGAAATATAATTAAACTGTTTGTGTATTAAAATACATATTTGCTTAATTTTCTTTGTTTTATAGTTTTTGTAAATACAAAAAAAATTATGATTTTAAATTTTAAATATTTAAGTCTTTTCACTATTTTTGCACCAATTATGCAGAAGAATATCAATATACTTAATAAAAGAGCCAAATTTGAATACGAGATATTGGACAAATATCTTGCAGGTATTGTGCTTGTCGGCACAGAAATTAAATCTATCCGATTGGGAAAGGCTTCCATAGCCGAGAGTTTTTGTGAGTTTAATGAAAAAAGTGAACTTTTCGTCATAAATATGAACATCGAAGAGTACGCTTACGGCACACATTATAATCACAAACCTAAAAGCGAACGAAAATTATTACTCCAAAAGCGAGAACTGAAAAAATTACACAAAGAAGTCCGAAATTCAGGGCTTACCATAGTTCCTTTGCGTCTATTTATTAATGAAAAAGGATTGGCTAAGGTAGAAATAGCTTTGGTAAGAGGAAAAAAATTATACGACAAGCGTGAAACCATCAAGGAACGTGATAACAAACGTAATTTAGACAGAATCAAGAAGATACGATAACACAACCTCTTCGGTTTTTACTTAAAAAACATTTTATATTGCATTACTCGAAAGTCGATTGTTGAAAAATCTGGATTTTCGAGTTTTAGTTTTTTATAGAGCGGAATGCTTCCTACTGCCCTATTTGCCGAACCCGATGGGGCGGTAAGCGATACCGTTTTTATAATCCTCCCTTGAAAGAAAAATTGGTGAAGTTTAGGAATTTCATCAGCGATTAACTCCAATGACACCCCATTATTTTTCAAATATTTACGAAAGAAATATTCGGGTGAGTTTTTACTACTTCCGCCCGTGAAAAGCAATGTTTTGACCGAAGGAAACGCTTCCAAATATTGGAAAAAATTCCTCAAAACAACGTCTTGCATTCCCAAATCAGAGGCATCAATTTTGGTTCGCAGGCAACTATCTACAATATCACAAATCCCGATTTTGTTTTCTGACAGAAATTCTTTACGTTGATTTACAGCCTCTTCTGTATTTTCAAAAAGAAAATCTGTTTGAAAAATAGTTCCCAAAATTTTCCACAACTGCCCGTCTCTGCTTCCGTAGCAAAAATTGACATCATCGGGTTTTAAAAGTCCGTATCCCGAAAAACGAGGCGGTGGCAATGTCCCGACAATCAATTTAGTAGCTCCCTCAGGAATAAATGGCGGATATGGGTGCAAGTGGAAGAATTTTTCTGGCATTTTTTATTGTAGGGTGAAAAATCTTTCACCCTCTGTTGTTTTTATCCTCCGTAGAGACGCAATGCATTGCGGCTCGACATCAAATCGTTGCATATTTTCATCAATGCTTTGCGTCTCTACATCAATGCTTTATATCTTTTCATTCTTTTAAGCCACAAGCATTGTGGCTCTACAAATGTAAAACATTGAAAAGTAGGATTTTATCAAATTTGTAACTTTAACGAATTTATATCGCAAAATAATTTAAACAAGTTCTTATATTTTGGGCAAAAAAACATTTTATCTCTATAATTTTCATCTTTTAGAGAAATATATATAAAGGTACTATATTTTATTATCTTAATTTACTCAGTAGGTGTTTCGTTTTTACTATTGCTTCGGCGTTTGATTACCACATTCGTAGCCTCGATAATTTGTGCTACGGCTTCGGCAAACTCCTTATAAGAGGAAGGATTGGCGATTTTCATCGCTACCAGATACGGAACAAGTTTCCCATTAATGGCTTCAAGCAAAGGTCTTTTCAGCGATGAGGCAGAAGGAAGGTTCTTCTGTGTAGAAAGGGCTTTTTCGTGTGCGGTACGGATTTCGGTAAAGGCTGTTTGTTCAGCACGAAGCTGCGTAATGATTTCGCCCACACCCGAAAGCGACTCGATAGCTGTTTTCAGTTCAGGAGCGGACAAATCTTTTAGCAAAGCCTCAATCAGCGACGATTCGGTGGCGTAATTCTCTTTGGTAATCTTCACGCCATATTTGGAAAACACGGCGTATAATTTGTCGGCATTTTCGCGTAGTGAAGCCACAGGCAACGAACGATACCCCACAAGGGCATTATTGAGCGACCGCACCAAATTATCCCGACGAAGGTCGGCATCTTCGAGTTTAGAGAGCGACACATCGCGTTTGATAGCTTCGGTAATTTGTTCGGAGAGCGTTTCGATTTCAGCAAAAGTGGATTTCAAAAAAGCCTCCTCTTGCAAGGCTGTTTCTTTTTGGAAAAGCACCAATAGTCGGTCAGAAACATCATCGACTTCGGTGGTACGAGCGGAAGTGTTTAATTTGTTCATAATAATTACAAGTTTAGTTAAACAATTAAAAACAGTTTTATTTTTCCGCTAATGTACGAAAAAAATATAGAAGTTGATACAAAAAGTATGATATTTTACAAAAAAAATATTTCTGTCAGGCTGAGCGTAGTCGAAGCCTTATCATTACAGGGCTTCGATGAACAATTAAGAGGCTTCGACTTCGCTCAGACTGACAATCAGAACATCATACTTTTTATAACACAACCAAAATATATTATGTAAGAACTTTTCAGCTAAACTTTAACATTTCTTGTTGTTTGGGTGCTACCATTTAGGCGAAACAAGAAAACAACTATTTTTGGGCTTTGCCTACTTAGGCGAGACGAAAAAACAGCCGTTTTCTACCTTTACCTAATTAGGCGAACGTTGCTCCCACGTGTTTTTGTGCTTTGCCTATTTAGGCATGGCAAGAAACAGAAGTTTTGAAGGATTGCCTTTTTGAGAGTTCGTTCCCTATTTTCTTGGTCATATTATTATCTGTCAAATTTTTAAAACTTGTTTAAATTATTTTGCGATATAAATTCGTTAAAGTTACAAATTCATAAAATCCTATTTTTTCAACGTTTTACATTTGTAGAGCCACAATGCTTGTGGCTTAAAAGAATGTAGAGACGCAAAGCATTGATGAAAAGATGCAAAGTAGAGACGCAAAGCATTGCGTCTCTACGGGAGGGAAACGAGATGTAATACATTACGTTTCTGCGGTTATAAATAACTCAAACAGCTTTTTACTTTCAATAATTGGCTATATTACCCTTTCAGACTCTTCAAACTCAGCTGAATCGTTTCGATTTTCGCCAGTGCATCGGCTTCTTTTTTGCGTTCCATTTCTACGACTTTGGCAGGTGCTGAACCTACAAACTTCTCGTTAGAAAGTTTCGCTTGTACCGATTTCAAAAAGCCTTGCGTATATTGTAGTTCTTCTTCTAACTTCTTGATTTCTTCCTCCGTATTAACGCTTCCTTGTAGCGGAATAAAATATTCGTTGGACTTCACACGGAACGAAATCGCTCCTTCCACTTTTTCGCTCACATAGTGCAAATCGGTGATGTTGCCGAGTTTTTTAATCGTAGCATCAAAGGTTTTGGGCGTATTTTCTTGGTTCAATACCGAAAGCGAAATGTCTTCCTTAAACGGAATATTTTTCTCCTTGCGAACCGTACGCACCCCAGCAATTACCTCAGCTGCAAAGTCAAATTCCGCCAAAAGTTGCTCATCGAACGGCTGTTTTTCAGGGTATTTCGCCACGACCAACGCATTTTCAGGCGTACGCTCGGTGATGTGTTGCCAGATTTCCTCCGTGATGAACGGCATAAAGGGGTGCAACAATTTGAGATTATCCTCGAAGATAGCGATAACATCAGCGTAAGTTTGCTTGTCAATCGGTTGCCCGAATGCAGGTTTTATCATCTCCAAAAGCCACGAACAGAAGTCGTCCCAAACGAGTTTGTAAATTTTCATCAGGGCATCGGAGATTCTATATTTGGCAAAATCGTCTTCGGTTTCGGCAAGTACTTTTTGGAATTTATTCTTGTACCACAGAATTGCGATTTTGTTTTGTTCAGATTGCTCTGAATCAGCGATTTCCCAGCCTTTTACTAAACGAAAAGCGTTCCAAATCTTGTTGGCAAATCCGCTACCTTGTTGGCAAAGAGCCTCATCAAAAAGGAGGTCGTTCCCTGCCGCCGACGAAAGCAACAAACCTACACGCACGCCGTCCGCACCGAAGTCGCTGATGAGCTTCAACGCATCGGGCGAGTTGCCCAAGGATTTGGACATTTTGCGTCCTTTTTTGTCGCGTACAATTCCCGTCAGATATACATTGGAGAACGGTTTTTCGCCAGCAAATTCGTATCCTGCAATAATCATTCTCGCCACCCAGAAGAACAAAATGTCAGGTCCTGTTACCAAATCATTGGTGGGGTAGTAATATTTATAGTCTTCATTATCAGGATTTAAGATTCCGTCAAAAACGCTTATGGGCCAAAGCCAAGAAGAGAACCAAGTGTCGAGAGCGTCTTCATCTTGGCGAAGGTCGTCTGCCGTTAATGATGAATTTCCAGACTTCTGACGAGCCAACTCCAAGGCTTTTTCTTGGGTTTCGGCTACTACAAAATCGTTTTTGTCGCTTCCGTAGTAGTAGGCAGGAATTTGATGCCCCCACCAAAGCTGACGCGAAATATTCCAATCGCGAATGTTCTCCATCCAATGGCGGTAGGTGTTTTCAAATTTCTTCGGAACTAAATTCACTTCTTCGGTCTCCAAAACGCTTTTCAAAGCAGGTTTCACCAAGGTTTCCATCTTCAAAAACCATTGGTCGAGCGGTCGCTGCTCAATGACTGCCCCCGTACGCTCCGATGTACCGACTTTATTTACATAATCTTCCGTTTTCAGCAATAAGTCATTTGCTTCCAACTCCTTAACGATTTCTTTTCGCACCACAAATCGGTCTTTCCCCTGATAGTGTAAGCCGTGGTGGTTTAGTTTGGCATCGTCCGTAAAAGCGTCTATGATTTCCAACTGATGTTTTTCACCGATTTCGTAGTCGTTTTTGTCGTGAGCAGGAGTGATTTTCAACGCCCCTGTACCGAACTCAATATCAACATATTCGTCTTCGATAATCGGCACAACCCGATTCACTATTGGCACAATTACTTTTTTGCCTTTCAGATGTTGGTAACGCTCATCGTGTGGGTTCACACATACGGCAATATCTCCGAAGATAGTTTCGGGACGCGTAGTTGCCACCGTCAGAAAGTCCTCCGAGCCTTCGATTTTATATTTAAGGTAAAACAGTTTTCCGTTTTGTTCTTTGAAAATAACTTCTTCGTCCGAAAGGGTGGTTTTCGCCTCAGGGTCCCAATTGACCATTCGATAACCGCGATAGATATATCCTTTGTTATATAAATCCACAAAAACTTTGATTACGGAGTCATATAAATCTTTGTCTAAGGTGAATTTTGTTCTGTCCCAATCGCAAGAGCAACCGAGTTTTTTGAGCTGTTCGAGGATTACGCCACCGTATTGGTGCGTCCAGTCCCAAGCGTGTTTTAGGAACTCTTCGCGGGTGAGATTGGCTTTGTCGATGCCTTGTTCTTTGAGTTTGGCAACTACTTTGGCTTCGGTAGCGATGGAAGCGTGGTCAGTTCCTGGCACCCAACAAGCGTTGAACCCTTTGAGACGAGCCAAACGAATAAGCACATCTTGAATCGTGTTGTTTAGCATATGCCCCATATGCAATACGCCCGTAACATTCGGTGGCGGGATAACAATGGTGTAAGGCGTTCTTTCATCGGGAGTTGAATGAAAAAAATTGTGTTTCAGCCAGTAGGCATACCATTTTTCTTCTACTTGTGTAGGTACATATTTTGAAGGGATTTCCATAAAATGCTTGTTTTCTATATTAATAGTTATTGTAAAATTCGAGTGCAAATATAAAACATATTGTTTATTTAAAGAAAATTTTTATCTTTGCCCCCGATTTTTTTCGCAAAAAGATTGTGGAATACTTTAATAAATAGTATTTTTCTTTGGCTAAAAAATAGTTAGGATTTTTTTAACCGTGATTTATTAAATTCTTAACGAACTTGTCAAACTATTGGCATACTTATTGAAATCATTTAATACGAAATATAAACTAATTTTTTTAATTTTTTATACTATGAAAAAGTTTTTAACATTTTTATTTGTAGCTACATTCGGGCTAATTTCTTATGCACAAGAAACTGCAGAAATCACATTCAAAGCAGAAGAGATTGACTATGGAAAGGTAAAAGTAGGAAGTGATGGAGTTCGTGTATTCGAATTTACAAACACAGGAAAAGCTCCATTAGTAATTACAAATGTTTCTTCAAGCTGTGGATGTACAGTTCCTACTTGGACGAAAGAACCAGTCGCTGCAGGAGCAAAAGGAAAAATCGAAGTGAAGTATGACACAAATCGTGTAGGTCCTATCAGTAAAACCGTTACTGTAACTTCAAATGCTAAACAAAATCCTGTAAAAGGGTTGAGAATTAAAGGTGAAGTGGTAAAACAATAATCCATAACTATTTATATTCAACAAAAAAAAGCCACCATTAAACAAGGTGGCTTTTTCATTTGGTATGAATATATTATTGTTGAAATTGAAAACTTAAAAAACTTTTATTCAAATTCTTTATTATTCTGAAATATATAAACTTCCGTAGCTCCAATACCATACTTGGCATATTCAGCATCGTAGAATTTCACATTATAACGTCCTAATAAATATTCTAATTCGGTGCGTAACACCCCCTCACCTACTCCGTGAATAAAAACGATACGTTGGATTCGTTTACTCATTGCAAATTCTAATTGTTTGCGAGCGGTTTCTATTTGAAGAGTGAGCATATCGTGATTGGTCATATTTTTAGTAGATGCGACCAATTGATGAATATGCAAATCCACTTCCATAGGAGGAACTTTTCGTTCCTTTTTGGTGGTTATTTTTCTCTTTTTTTCAACGTTTTTCAATAGAGATTCGCTGTCAGTGTCAGAAAGATGTATTTTTAAATTATCTTCTTTTTTGATTTCTACCACTTCTGATTTTGTAAAAGTAAGTTCAAAACCTTCCCGAGTCAAAATAGTAACTTGTTCTGCATTTATTTTCACTATCTTGCCTTGAATGGTATCATCTAATACTTCTACTAAATCACCTATATTCATTATTATTCTGTTTCTTAAATTAATTGTTGTTTTTAGATTTTTTTTCTTCAACTACATCTTCTTTAGGTGGTTTTGGAATTAAAGGTTGCTGGTAATCTTCTTCTTTTTTGGAAGGTAATGATTTGGAAATAGAATAAATTCCTATCATTAATAGCATCATTCCTCCAATAAGCAAGAATTGTTCGTACTTCTCAAACCAAAAACGAGATGAAGCAAGTAAAACACCTAAAATTATATAAATATAAGCAGGTTTCATTGTTATTTTTTAAAAAGAAAACTAAAAATACAAAATAATTTGTTTTATATTTTAAGTTTTACGGATTAATTCTTAAAAGTTCTTTTGCGAGTTGAATCATTCGGGGGTCGCCTGTATGTTTGTTAGGTTCATCCGATAATTTTACAGTAGGCACCCACTCATTATCACTGGTGAGAACCTGAGTAAGTTTCATTACGATATTCATCGGGCGAAGTCCTACATCGTTAGTTAAATTTGTTCCTATACCAAATGAAATTCCTATTTTTCCCTTGCAGGCATCAGTTATGGACTTCACTTTTTCAGGGTTCAATCCGTCTGAGAAAATGATGTATTTGGATAAAGGATTTATTCCCATTTTTTTGTAATGTTCTATTGTTTTTTCGGCAAAAACGATAGGGTCTCCGCTATCGTGGCGTACGCCATCAAAAAGTTTACTGAACTTTTTATCAAATTGCTTGAAAAAAACATCTGTAGTATAGGTGTCAGAAAGGGCAACTCCAAGGTCTCCACGATATACATCTACCCAATGCTCAAGCGACATAGCGTTTGACATTTTGTAACCATACTCAGCAGCGTGAAACATAAACCACTCGTGAGCGTGCGTCCCGATGGGCTTTACTTGATATTTCATAGCCATATGAACATTACTCGACCCCGAAAAATTATATTTATGTGATTTGGTTAGCGTTCGCATTACAATGTCGTGAACATGGTAAGAATGACGTCTGCGAGTTCCAAATTCAGCAAAAACAACACCAAGTTCTTCATAAAGTTTTACTTTCTCAATAGTGTTTTCCATAATTAGTTCATCTGACCATTGTTCGGCTTTGGTCAACTTGTAAAAAAGCTCACTTATCATCGCCAATAATGGCACCTCCCAGAGAATCGTTCGATACCAAAGCCCTTCTACCTCCACTTCTAAATCTTTTCCGTTTTGCTTTATCTTAACTTCCGAAGGATCGTAACGATATCCTTCCAAAAAGTCAATATATGCAGGATTCAGATAAGGACAATTAGCTTTTAAGAAGTTTTTTTCGTCTTTCGTGAGCTTCAAATGTGCCATATTATTGACAGCTTGTTGCATCGCCTGAGCAAAACCTTCTGGGAATTCGTGCTTTCCACGATTGATGAACTTATAACGTCCTTTGGTATTTGGAAATAGCTTTACTACAGCACATTGCATTGTAAATTTATAAAAATCGTTATCCAAAATGGAACTAAAAACTTGATA
>JAUNHN010000004.1:0-41754 GCA_030523915.1 Capnocytophaga sp.
ATGGTTTATTTTCATTGCTTACATATTCCATATCTTCCAAAAGTCTTTGCCATTGATTTTCTCCCCATACATAAGCTCTTTGGAAAAAAGGAATTTCTAAAATTCTATTTCCATTAAAAATATCGTTAATTGTTTTTTTTCCTGCTTCCATTTTATTTAATAAAATTCTATTTAAGCCTATTTATATTATCTTTCACTTGAATTTGCAAAATAACAAATTTTAATTCTCTATTAAATTACAAATGAGTTTTACGATTAACTCTTTTTCAGACGGAGAACTTTGAGCTACGAGCAACGCCAAGGCTACAAGGGCGTTTTCGTTGATTTTATGTTGTCCGTCTGCTTTTAAAAGATGTTTGTTTTTCTGTAAAAACCATACAAAAAGCAACGCTCCTATTCGTTTATTTCCGTCCGTAAACGGATGATTTTTAATGATGAAATACAGCAAATGTGCCGCCTGTTCTTCTACACTTCCGTAAAGATATTCACCGCCAAAAGTCTGTAAAATATTCCCTAAAATGCCCTCAAAACTCTTGTCTTTTTGATTGCCAAAAAGTTCCGTTGCCTCTCCTTTTTCGATGAGTTGTTTTTTTAGTTTTTCAACCGCCAAACACGCCTCTTTGTACGATATTTCGTAAGTAATGTTTTTCTTAGGCGGATAAAATTCCAAATTGTTGCTGTCGTATTTGTTGAGCAAAATAAAACTTTTGGTATATTGGCTCAAAATGGACAATAATCCTTGTGCTTCATCGGTTTGCAGGGCGGTATTTTCGATGATTTGTATCAATTTGCCGAGTTCCTCCAAACGCTTTTGGTTAATGCTGTACCCTTGCAACAAATATTCTCGCAGACGCTGTGTAGCCCAAATCCGAAATTTTGTACCTTGCAAAGATTTTACGCGATACCCAACCGAAATAATTACATCAAGGTTAAAGTATTCTACCTGATAGGTTTTTCCATCGGTGGCAGTTGTTGCAAAAAATGCAACAACTGAATTTCTGTCCAATTCTTCTTCCTCAAAAATATTTTTTATATGCCGAGAAATCACAGATTTATCCCTTCCGAACAGTTCCGCCATTTGCATTTGCGTAAGCCATACGCTTTCTTGCTCAAATTTTACGGAAATTTGCGTTTCGCCGTTGGTGGTTTGGTAAATTTCGATGTTATTAGGTTTCATTTTTGTAAAATTTTTAAGGAATGGTTTTTAAAAAAGTCGAAAGAAAAGCAAAAGTTAGGTTTTTCAAAAAAAAAGTGTTACCCTTTAAAAAAGATAACACTTAATATATTGTAAATCAACCATTGACACTATTTTTTATGTCTTGGTTCAGATGAAACTGTCAATTTTTTTCTTCCTTTGGCTCTTCTTCTTGCCAATACTTTTCTTCCGTTGGCAGTTGCCATACGCTCTCTAAAACCGTGTTTATTTCTTCTTTTTCTTTTTGATGGTTGAAACGTTCTTTTCATTGTCCTAAATCTTTAAAATCTTATTTTAAATAAAAACTATCTTTCCTCTATTTATAAGTGGGGCAAAGGTACTACTTTTTTTTGAATTGACAAATTTTTGTAAATTGAAAAACCTATTTTTTTAAAAAATCGAACGTTTTCACTGTTAAAATATTGATTTTAAGCACTTTATTTTACTAAAATATTTCACATATACTTGGGTAAACTGCCTTATACTGAAATATTTTTTACCATTTCTCTGTTCGTATTGCCGACTTGCGTATCTCGACTCTTGCCCTACGGATATTTATTGACAATAATATCAAAATAAACTGGGTCATACATCCCTGTCATTGAGTAAAATACGTCTTTGCGTTCTTTGGGTGTTTTGGGAAGCGTAATGAGCTTCAAATCAGTATCTAAAATTTGCCAAATCATTTCGGTACAATACATTTTTGAAGGTTCGTCAATCTCCCCTACTCTATCAAACGGCACTCGCTTAGCTAAATAATATTTGGCTCGTTCTACGATTTGTTTTCCATCGGTTTCGGTGGTATTTTTCGTGCGAACAATCATCATTTTTTCAGGCATTGAATAGGTCAAGAAATCTTGTAACGATTGCTCTTGCATTCCGTCTTTATCACTCGCATCAGCTGATAATGAATGAATTACCCACCATTTATTCCCTTTGCGGTATAAAATTCCTGAATGGGTAAGGTCATACACCGAATCGTTGAGTCGCTCGGCAATCAAATCGCTAAAAAAGCCGTATCCTCGCCTAAGAATAATATCTCCTTCTTTGATTTTGGCAATATCTTCTTGGGAAAGACGTGCTATTTGCTTGTTTTGTGTTACTAATTTGGCTTCTTGTTTTCGGTCAGCCCAAAAAAACAAGTGAAATCCGCCCCAAAGAAGCAACAAAAAAATCCCAACACAAAACACTATTTTGATATAGATAGCCTTCATTTTGGGATTTTTATACTTTTAAACTGATTATCAGAATATTATATATACTTTACAGCCTTTTATTCTGCTTTTTTAACAGCTTCCTTAGCTTCTTTAATAGCTCCGTCTACTTCCTTAACAACTTCCTTTGCAGTTGCTTCTACTTCTTGGGTAGCTTCTTCTATGCCCTCTGTAACTTGGGTTTGCAGACTATCGATAACATTTTCTTCTGGTTCTGTATCATTCAAATTAGGCGTATTTTCTTTGTTTGCATTTTCCTTGTTAAAGGTAACTTTCCACTTACCGTCTACTTTTTTGAGGTCTATATCTTTTTCTTTCTCTTCCCCTTCGACTTTGTAAAACACCTTAGCCTTATCGCCATCTTCTTCCGCTCGTGTAATTGTTATTTTCTTTTTTTCTTTTTCTTTCTGTAAATCCTTTTCTAAACCGCCTAACATTCCTAACAATTGCCCCATAGAATCGTCGGCATACTTTTTAGCTTCCTCAAAATCACCATTTTCCATAGCTGTTATAAATTTTTCAGCTACTGCTTTGGGTGAATTGCTGGAGCAAGATGTTATTAAAAATGCTACAAAAAACATTACAATAAAGAGTATCTTTTTCATTTCAAATTGTTTTTAACAGCACAAAAATACTAATAAAGTGCAGAGTACAAAGAAATATATTTAATTTTTTCATATTTTTGTGCTTTCTATACATAAAGAAAAGAAAATCAAGTAATTTTTTTAAAGCTAAAATGATAATTTTATCGTAAAAGAAAAAAACAGCAATTTTCTTAGGATTTAAACTAAAAAATAAATATTTTCGCCCATTATACATTTAATAAAAATCATTATGAAAACTGAGTACAAAATAGCCGTTTTGGCAGGAGATGGAATTGGTCCTGAGGTGGTTAATCAATCGTTAAAAGTTTTAGATGCCATTACCAATAAATATGGAATCCGTTTTGAATATCGAAAAGCCCTCGTGGGAGCTATCGCTATCAAAGAAACTGGAAATCCGTTACCTGACCAAACACTCGAAATCTGTAAAACCTCTGATGCCGTGCTTTTTGGAGCTATTGGCGACCCTGAATTTGATAATAATCCGTCAGCGAAAGTACGTCCCGAACAAGGCTTACTGAAACTTCGAAAAGAACTTGGATTGTATGCTAACATCCGCCCTATCAAAGCATTCGATGCTATTACAGATAAAAGTCCGCTCAAATCCGAAATTATTAAAGGTACTGATATGGTTATCTATCGGGAACTTATCAGCGGTATTTATTTTGGGGAGAAATTTACTGCCGAAGACGGAAGTTTTGCATACGACGTTTGTAAATATTATCGTACTGAAATAGAACAAATTGCACATTTGGCATTTCAAGCTGCTCAAAAACGACGCAACAAAGTAACTTTGGTAGACAAAGCAAATGTGTTGGATTCTTCGCGTTTATGGCGAAAAGTTTGTATTGAAGTAGCACAAAACTACCCCGACGTAACGCTCGATTTTCTTTTCGTAGACAACGCTGCTATGCAAATGATTCTAAATCCAAAACAGTTTGATGTTATTTTAACCGAAAATATGTTTGGAGACATTATTTCTGACGAAGGAAGTGTCATAGGAGGCTCCATCGGGCTTTTGCCTTCGGCTTCTATAGGAACGGGAAGTGCTTTATTCGAACCGATTCATGGTTCATTCCCACAAGGAAAAGGTAAAGGCATTGCAAATCCACTCGCTTCCATTTTAAGTACAGCTATGATGCTGGAGTATTTAGGGCTGGACAGAATTGCAGCCAAAGTAGGACGTGCCGTGGAAGAAGCTATCGCCCAAAGCATCGTAACACCTGATTTAAAGCAATTTAAACCTTCAACAACCAATGAAGTAGGCGATTATGTTGTGGCTTTCATCTTAAATGCTGAAGAAGCCGATGATATTAACTTTTTCAATCACCAAAATTATAAAGATGGTCATTCGACTATTATCTAATATTTTAAAAATCTGACAACAAAAACACTAAACAAAAGTATTTTCAATATATTCCATTACTTATGAAAATAGTAATTTCGCCTGCAAAATCGTTAAATTTCGAGAGAGAAATCCCTACAAAAGAATACTCTCTACCTATTTTTCAAAAAGAAATAGCTACTATTAATGCGGAATTAAAAAAATTAAGTCCTAAACAACTTGCCCAGTTAATGCACATTTCTGACAAACTTGCCGAATTAAATTGGCAACGAAATCAGGAATTTTCCCTTCCGTTTTCAGTCGAAAATGCTCGACAAGCAGTATTTTTCTTTGACGGAGATGTATATGACGGGTTAGACGCTCAATCTCTTAACAGTAAAGAAATAAGCAAGTTACAACAACATTTGAGAATCCTATCAGGACAATACGGACTTTTAAAACCATTGGACTTAATGCAAGCCTATCGCTTGGAAATGGGAACAAAAATAAGTATCGGGAAAGCAAAAGATTTATATGCTTTTTGGGAAGAAAAAATAACAACAGCATTAAACAACGAAATTACTGATAACGAGTTGTTTATAAATCTAGCAAGTAATGAATACTTTAAATCTGTCAATGTAAAAAAACTTAAAGTTCCTGTAATTACTCCTATTTTCAAAGATTGGAAAAATGATGAATTGAAAGTAATTAGCTTCTTTGCCAAAAAAGCACGTGGGCTGATGGTCAGGTACATCATTAAGAATAATATCCAAACCATAGATGACCTCAAAAGATTTGATTATGAAGGATATGGATTTAGTGAACAATATTCAACAAAAAGCGGAGAATTGGTTTTTGTTCGATAAATTTTATCATATTTCTTAAAAAAGAAAACCATCTTTGAAGAAACGTTTTTTTCAAAGATGGTTTTTAAGTATGAACTAAAAATGTCTATTGAAGTTTTAAATCCGCTACAATAGCTTTAATTTTTTCGTCCAAAACTTTTTCAGTATTTTTAAAATTTTCAATGCTATCCAAAGGTGTATTTACACTGAAATAAAACTTGATTTTAGGCTCTGTTCCACTTGGTCGAGCGGCGATTTTTGTTCCTTTTTCGGTGTAATAAATCAGTACGTTGGATTTTGGAATATCAATGTCTTCGACTTCGCCCGTCAAAAGATTATGAGCCTTTGACGTTTGGTAATCCTCCACCATTGTTACTTTTTCACCATTGATTTCTTTCAACGGATTTTGACGTAAATCTTTCATCATTTGGCTAATTTCTTCCGAACCTGAAATTCCTTTTTTCACCAACGAAATCAAATATTCTTTATAGAAACCATAATCCACATAGGCTTTTAGCAATTCTTTATAGAACGAACTTCCTGAGGCTTTGGCAGTTGCAGCGATTTCACACGCAAGAAGCGTAGCCGTTACTGCATCTTTATCTCGTACAAAATCTCCGACCATATACCCAAAACTCTCTTCTCCACCGCCTACGAATGTTTGCTCTGGAAAATCTTTTATCATTTTGGCAATCCATTTGAAGCCTGTCAAACCTACTTTACATTCCACCCCAAAAGCCGTCGCTACGTCATTCATCATTGGGGTAGAAACGATGGTAGAACCTACAAATTCATTGCCTTTGAAGCCTTTTGCTTTATGCTTTTCGAGCAAAAATAAGGTCATCATTACCATTGTTTGGTTTCCGTTAAGAAGCGTCATTTTTCCGTCCAAATCACGTACCGCCACCCCTACTCTATCGCAATCAGGGTCTGTACCTATCACAATATCAGCACCTAAGGCTTCGGCTTTTTGCAAAGCCATTGTCAATGCTTCTGGTTCTTCGGGATTGGGTGATTTTACGGTTGGGAAATTTCCGTCAGGAGTAGCTTGTTCTTCTACGATATGTACGTTTGTGTATCCTGCTCTTTTTAGCACTTCGGGAACCATCGTGATAGAAGTTCCGTGCAAGGAAGTGAACACTACTTTGAGGTCTTCTTTCTTCGGAGCGTTGAAACTTCCGTTTTTAATAGATGCTTCTGCAAAAGCATTATCTATTTCTGTATCAATCCATTGCAACAGATTTTCGTTGGCTTTGAAGTTAATATCCTTAAAATCAATAGCATCAATGGCTTTCATAATTTCGCCGTCTTGCGGAGGCACTAATTGTCCGCCGTCTTCCCAATACACTTTATATCCGTTGTACTCAGGCGGATTGTGTGATGCCGTCAAAACAATACCACATTGGCAACCCAAATGGCGTACAGCAAACGAAAGTTCTGGTGTAGGACGCAGGTCAGAGAACAAATATACTTTGATTCCGTTTGCGGTAAATACATCGGCTACGACTTTTGCCAACGTTTTTGAATTATGGCGACAATCGTGAGCAATAGCTACTTTGATTTCGCCTTTTGGGAACGTTTTTTTGAGGTAATTGCTCAGTCCTTGTGTGTTTTTCCCGAGCGTATATTTATTGATACGGTTTGTTCCGATACCCATAATACCTCGCATTCCGCCCGTTCCGAATTCCAAATTTTTGTAGAACGATTCTTTTAACTCATCAAGATTTCCATCAAGAAGCTCTTGAACTTTTTCACGTGTTTCTGTATCAAAAATGTCTGATAACCACGTTTTTGCTGTTTCAATGCTTTTTTCTAACATAATATTTTTATATTAAATCCTTTACTAATATCAAACAAAGCAAAGATACAAAATTTTACAACAAAATTCTTAAAATCTCTTAGTTTTTTATTACTTATTGATTTTCAAATCGTTATTATTTTTTTTGGAATAATTACTGATATTTAAAACTCTTTTTGGGTAAGTAAACTTATAAATTTTTAATTATTTTTCAGAAATAACGAAATAAACCTATGATTTTTTATCAAAAAAAAACAAAAATAATTACAAATTATTCATCATTTTCTAATTTTTGTTGGCTTTCTCTCCAAGCATCAATTAACATAAATTGTAGCGTTTTTTCATCTTTTGATTTTACAAGTTGATGAATTTCAGGGTTTTCCATTACATAATACGATAAAAATTGAACTTCTTCATCTGTAATTTTGAGTTCTTTTTTTAGAAAATCGCCCATATTTTCTTGAATATAAATAGCTATTGCTGTATTTCGTTCATTCATCACTACTTTTTTGAGCATTTTCCTTCGTCCTGTAATAATATCAACAACTCCCAAAATGTTAAAACCTCCCGAAAAAACACCACTGCTATACAGTCGTTTTTCGGCAAATGTTCGCTCTAAGGGTTTATGTTGCAAAATACCTAAATCTTGAGCTGTAATTTTCTGGTATTTAGACACTTCCACTCCTTCTAATTCTGTAACTTGCTCTTTCATTTGTATTTCAACACCTGCAAACTCAACATCTTCCTTCACAATAGTCCGAAATACTGTTTGTAGACCTACGTGTGTGAGTTGTAACGTATTACCTATTACCGCTCGTATAGTAAAATATCCGTGTTCATCAGTAACCGTATAGTTCTCATTATGAAGATTATACACATGAACTCCTGCCAAAGGAATAGAATCCATCAATATCCTTCCGCGTATGTTTTCTACTATTTTTTGGGCTGAAATTTGTTGAAAAAATAGCATGCTAACCAACACAAAAAATATTTTCTTCATTGCCAATTATTTTAATTTTCAGATTCTGATTGCCCCATAAGCATTAAGTATGCTTTTAAGAACTCGTCTATTTCGCCATTCATCACACTATCCACATCGGTTGATTCGTAGCTGGTACGTACATCTTTTACTAATTTGTATGGATGCATCACATAATTTCGGATTTGTGAACCCCATTCTATTTTCATTTTCCCTGCCTCTATTTCGTCGCGTTTTGCTTGGCGTTTTTTGAGTTCGATTTCATAAAGTTGAGATTTTAATAACTGTAAAGCCTTGTTTTTGTTATCTAATTGGCTACGAGTTTCCGAATTTTCAATAATTATACCCGTAGGATGATGACGAAGCCGTACCGCCGTTTCCACTTTATTTACGTTTTGCCCTCCTGCTCCACTTGAACGCATTGTTTCAAAAGTAATATCAGACGGATTTATTTCTATCTCAATAGTATCGTCTGCCAAAGGATACACATAAACCGAAGCAAACGAAGTATGTCTTTTTGCATTACTATCAAAAGGTGATATCCGTACCAAACGATGAACTCCGTTCTCTCCTTTCAAATAACCAAACGCATATTCGCCCTCTATTTCGATAGTTACAGTTTTCACTCCTGCTACATCGCCTTCTTGAAAATTCAAGGTTTTAAGTTGGTATTTTTGGTTATTACACCACATTGTATACATACGAAGTAACATCGAAGCCCAATCGCAACTTTCTGTACCTCCAGCTCCTGCCGTGATTTGAAGTACAGCACTCATACTATCTCCTTCGTCCGAAAGCATATTTCTAAACTCCAAATTTTCAATACTTTGCAAAGCCTTAATATACTGCTCATCAAGCTCTTCGGATGTCGTCAATCCTTCTTTTTGAAACTCTTGCAATACTTCCAAATCTGACACAAAGATTGCGGCTTCCTCATAATCTTCTACCCATTTCTTTTTAGTTCGAAGCTCTTTGATGATTTTTTCAGCCTCTTTGGCATTGTCCCAAAAATTCGGAGCAAAAGTTTTTTCTTCTTCGTTTGTAATTTCAATTCGCTTGGCATCTACGTCAAAGATACCTCCTTAACGCACCCAGGCGATTCACTAAATCCTTAACTTGTTCGTTGTTTATCATAACTGTTTTTTTTTTTCAAATACAAAGATAGCATTTTATCCGAAATGTCAATCTTTTTTTTCTATGAAATTTAGGTTAAAAATACGAATTTACTAATTTTCCAAACGAATTCAATAAGTCATTTTTATTGTGAAAACCACTTAAAGATATTCCTTGCTCCGAAAAATTAGCTTATAAAATAATAAGGCTACTCGAAAGTAGCCTATTGTTTTCAATATTATTGTATAAGAATTACTCTTTTACTCTTTCTACATAAGTTCCTTTTTCTGTTTCGACTTTGATTCGGTCTCCTTCATTGATAAAAAGAGGAACGTTTACTGTTGCACCTGTTTCTACTGTTGCTGGTTTGGTAGCATTGGTAGCTGTATTTCCTTTTACTCCTGGTTCTACGTGAGTTACTGTCAGAATTACATTGGCAGGCATTTCTACCGATAAAGGCGATTCGTCCTCTGCATTGAAAATAATCATCACAGTTTCGCCTTCTTTAAGAAGCTCGGGATAATCCAGCATATCCTTACGAATATTTACCTGATTGTAATCTTCCGTATTCATAAATACAAAAGTTTCACCTTCTTCATATAAATATTGGAACGAACGAGTCTCTACGCGTACATCTTCTATTTTGTGTCCTGCTGAAAATGTATTATCTAAAATTTTGCCTGTAGTAACGCTTTTTAGTTTTGTACGAACGAAAGCAGGTCCTTTTCCTGGTTTAACGTGTAAAAATTCAATAATTTTGTAAATGTCGTGATTGAAACGAATGCACAATCCTTTTTTAATGTCTGCTGTTGTTGCCATTTATTAATTAATATTATTTTAATGCTTTTAATTGTAAATAAGTACTTTAAATCAAAAACTCTATAATGTAGCCCCACTGATGTAGCCTTTCATTACACCACGTGATGAATTTCGAATAAAATCTAAAATCTCATCTCTTTCGGGGGTAGCCTCCATTTCTGCCTCTACGATAGATAGAGCTTGGGTAGTGTTGTAATTCTTCTGAAAAATAATACGATAAATATTCTGTATTTCTCTGATTTTTTCAGGAGCAAAACCTCTGCGACGAAGTCCTACGGAATTAATTCCTACGTACGAAAGTGGCTCACGTGCAGCCTTTACATACGGAGGCACATCCTTCCGAACAAGAGAACCTCCCGTTACAAAAGCGTGATTACCGATATTACCAAATTGCTGAACAGCTACCATTCCTGCTAATACTACAAAATCTCCTACGATAGTATGCCCTGCAAGTGTAGTATTATTCGAGAAAATACAATGATTTCCTACAATACAATCGTGAGCAATATGGCTATACGCCATTATCCAGCAATTATCACCTATTACGGTTTTCATCTTATCCGATGTACCCCGATTGATAGTTACACATTCCCGAATGGTTGTGCCATCTCCGATAATAGCTACGGTTTCTTCATTTTGAAATTTTTTATCCTGCGGAATAGCTGAAATTACAGCCCCTGGGAAAATAGAGCAATTTTTGCCAATCCGAGCTCCTTCCATAATGGTTACATTGGAACCTATCCAAGTACCTTCGCCTATTTCTACATTGTTGTGAATAGTGGTAAAAGGTTCAATCACTACATTTTTAGCAATTTTTGCCCCTGGATGTACATACGCTAAGGGTTGATTCATCGTTTTTATTTTTTATTCTTTAACTTTAACAATTTGAGCCATTAATTCTGCTTCGGTTGCCAATTTTCCATTCACATAAGCGTATCCTTGCATATGGCAAATACCGCGACGGATAGGAGTAAGTAACTCTAATTTGAAAATCAAAGTATCCCCAGGCATTACCTGAATTTTGAATTTTACATTGTCTATTTTCATAAAATAGGTCAAATAATTCTCTGGGTCTGGTACAGTACTTAAAATGAGTACACCTCCTGCTTGTGCCATCGCTTCAATTTGCAAAACACCTGGCATTACAGGAGCTCCAGGGAAATGCCCTACGAAGAAAGGCTCGTTCATCGTAACATTTTTCAGTCCAATAACGTGTTTATCTGATAGTTCAAAAATTTTATCGACCAATAAAAATGGCGGACGATGTGGTAATAATTTCATTATATCGTTCACATTAAGCAAAGGAGCTTGATTTGTATCGATAAGAGGAACATTATTTCTTCGTTCGTTTTTAATTATTTTCGAAAGTTTCTTGGCAAATTGTGTATTTGTGAAATGCCCTGGTTTTGTAGCAATTACTTTTCCACGGATACGTGTACCTACCAAAGCCAAATCACCTATTACATCAAGTAATTTGTGGCGAGCTGCTTCGTTAGAATAATGCAACGTTAGGTTATCCAAAATTCCGTTAGGCTTAACTGAAATATTATCTTTTTTGAATATTTTTTTCAGTTTTTGCATCGTTTGTTCTGAAATTTCTTTGTCTACGTACACAATGGCGTTATTCAAATCGCCTCCTTTAATAAGCCCGTGGTCAAGAAGCATTTCAAGTTCGTGTAGAAAGCTGAAAGTACGAGCATTAGATATTTTGTCCTTAAATTCAGAAAGTGTATTCAGATACGCGTTTTGTGTTCCTAATATTTTCGTACCGAAATCGACCATCGTAGTTACCTGATATTCATCGGCAGGAATAAGTGTTATTTCACTTCCCGTTTCTTCATTCACATACGAAATTACTTCTTTAACGACATACTCTTCACGAGGAGCATCTTGTTCTTGGATACCTGCTTTTTCAATAGCTTCTACGAAAACACGTGAAGAACCATCCATAATAGGAGGTTCAGAAGCATTTAATTCTATAATTACGTTATCCAAATCCATTCCTACAAGGGCAGCCAATACGTGTTCACAAGTTTGGATTTTGACACCTTTTTTTTCCAAAACGGTGCCTCTATCTGTATTTGACACGTAGGTCGCATCGGCTTCTATCACAGGATGTCCTTCTAAATCAACACGTACAAAGGTAAATCCGTTATTTATTGGGGCAGGTTTTAAAACCATATTTACGTTCTGCCCTGTGTGTAATCCAACTCCTTCTAAGCTAATTTCTTTCGATAAAGTATTTTGCTTTACCATAATGATATTCTATTTTTGTTCTATTTTTTTCTCTAATTCGTTTATTTTTTTTAGTAGTTCAGGTAATTTTCTGAAAACTACATAAGCTTTATTATATTCAGAATATCCTAATGCAGGCGAACCCTGAATAATTTCATCATCTTTTAGGTTACGCCCTACACCTGTTTGAGCTTGGATTTTCACCCTATTTCCGATAGTTAAATGCCCTACAATACCAACTTGCCCTCCAATCATACAATTTTCGCCAATTTTGGTAGAACCTGCAACACCTGTTTGAGCTGCTATTACAGTATTTTTCCCAACTTCCACATTATGAGCTATTTGCACTAAATTATCAATTTTCACTCCATTATTAATAATCGTAGAACCCAAAGTAGCTCTATCAATAGTAGCTCCAGCTCCAATATCCACATAGTCTTTGATAACTACATTCCCTATTTGAGGTACTTTATTATAGAAACCTTCTTGAACAGGAGCAAAACCAAATCCATCAGCCCCCACTATCACACCTGCATGTAATGTGCAATGATTTCCTATTATAGTTTCGGAATAAATTTTACAACCTGCAAACAAAGTAGTATCATTCCCAATGGTTACATTATCACCTATATAAGTATTTGGGTAAATCTTCACATTATTGCCAATTACTACATTATCACCTATATAAGCGAAAGCACCTACATATACATTTTCACCCATTTTGGCAGTAGATGAAATAAATGATGGATTTTCGATACCCGATTTATTGAGCTTAATTTGGTTATAATATTCCAATAATTTTGAAAAAGCAGAGTACGCATCGTCTACTTTGACCAAAGTAACGGAAAGATTGCCTTCCGTTTCAAAGGTTTTATTTACGATTGCCACTGATGCCTTCGTGGTGTATATGTGATTTTTATACTTCGGATTAGCTAAAAAAGTGATGCTTCCTGCTTCGCCTTCTTCAATTTTTGAAAGTTTGTACACTTCCACATCAGGATTTCCTTCTACTTCTCCGTGTAATATTGTTGCTATTTGTAAAGCTGTAAATTTCACTTTTATATATTTAATTTATTTAAAATCAATGAGATAAATTTAAAAACTTACTTTTTGTAGCTAAATAAAAAATACATTTTTGTTATTCTCGCAACAAAAATAGAAAAATTATTTAAAAAACCATTTTAATGTTTTATTTTTTTAGAGTTTTTAAAAAACGCTGTTGCTATCTTCTTCCTTTTAGAAAGGATAGTTAATTCCGATATTGAAAACTAAATTTTGCAACGCAATATCGGTAAACCATCTACTTTTTGTTTGATTGGCAGGGTCATAAATACGATTGCCGATATCCAATCGGAATACAAAAAAACCAAAATCATACCGAAATCCCAAACCAGAACTAATACCAACGTCTTGCAGAGATGATAAATTACTGAACTTAAACGAATCTTCGGGAATATCATCAAACACATTCCAAATATTTCCTATATCCGTAAAAATCGCTCCTTTAAAAGCTCCCGAAATAGAGAAACGATATTCCATATTCAAAGTCAGTTTCATATTAGCTACGTTATAGTCAAAAATTCCACCGCTTCTGCCTGGTCCTAAACTATATGCTCGCCACCCTCGATTATCACTCGAACCTCCCGCAAAATAGCTCTGTGAGAAAGGAATTGATTTTGAATTTCCGTACGGAACAGCAAGTCCAAAAAAACCACGAAGTGCCAACGAACTTTGATTTCCTATGGGAAAATGCTTAATATAATCAAATTCGGTTTTAATAAATTGAGCATATTCTACACCCAAAAATTTAGAAGTATCTTTTTGGTTTCTGACTACACCATATACATTTGAAAATAAGCTAAGTAAATTTCCTGCACTTTCTACTTTGATACGAAATTGTGAAAAATCTCTTTGGAAGAACTGCGAATTATTATTAATGATATGCGTAAAACTTGTTGAAAGAATGAAATCATTACGAATAAGTCTTTCTCGTCGCTCCGCAATACTCAAAACAGAACGCCAATCAGCTTCTGTAATTCCTGAAATACTATTGCCAATCGCTTGTTCTGTAAAATATTCAGTCCCCTCGGGAATGGTTAAATTACCATCAGAATCCAAATAAGTACTACTTACTGTATATTTTTTTGCAATATCATTCAATCTATTATAAGAAGTTCGATATATATTAAAAAAATTATCAGGATTTAAGTTATGGACATACTGCACATTCAGCAAATCAAGTACGCTTCTATTTTTCTTAGGATTCCAAGCATAACGTAGCACTCCCGAAGTAGTTTGTTTATCAAGTCCAATATTCGTTTGATAACTCGTCCCTACTTGCAACATAGTCTGCGGAGTCATTGAATAAGGAATCAAATTATTGGTATCAAAAATAAAAAGTATTTCAGGGAAAATAACCCGAATATCGCCACTGATTTCAGACATATTAAAGAAACGCGGGTCGCTTAACTCCTTTTGTGAAGCAAAAGTACCTTGCAGATTAAGTTCAAGTATTTCGCTCAATCTGAAAATATTTCGTGTAGCAAACGAAGTTCCTAACGTAACCCCAAAACGCTCTATTTCCGAACGTTTGATTTCATTGGTAAGCCGAAGCGAAAACTTGTCCAGAGGAACTAAATAAATATTCGCGTCTAAATTAGTTTGGAGCGAATCATTTTCGCTATGTTTATATTCAATATTAGGATATTTAAAAATTCGTAAATTATTGATTTGCTTATATGTAAGTCCTCTACTTTCGTCCGAATAAAGGTCGCCCTTATTTAATGCCGATGCCATTTTCAAGATACGAGGTTTGTACTTCAATTTATCTTTATAATAAATAGTCATATCTTTATAAGAAACTGAATCTAAGTCTTTTATGTTTGAAGCATAATCATAATCTACAAACACACGAATATTTTTCAGTTTATGTATTCGGTATACTTTTTTGGTAATAATATCTCCATCTCGCTCGATAAGGTCATCAATAACGGTCGTAACATCAAGTTTTTGGTCTTGATTTGCCTGAATGGTATCTCGTTGAATTTCAAAGTTAATAGAACTCTGCTGAAATGTGTAAAATCCATTGTTACGGAATAATGTACTCAACCGTGAACGTTCGCTATTAAAATCACTTAATAAATACGGATTACCAGCCTTTAAGAAGCTCTTATCCAGATGCTTATTATAAACCGAATCAATTTGAGAAGAAGCAATGGAAGTGCTTAATGTATCCAAATAATAACGCTCTCCTGTGTGTATATAATAGGATACATTGGCTCTTTTCTCTTTTCCTTTCGGATTGTAAAAAACGCTATCACTTACTGCTGAATTAAAATATCCAATACTGTTATAATATGATTTTAAATAATTTACAGATGATTTTCTTTTGGCATCGTTAAGTATTACAGGTTCTTCGCCTATTTTTTTCAACTGATTATGTATTCCCGATACAAGGAAAGATTGTTTAAGCCTACCTACTTGCTTTTGTGATAAAATTTTTTCTAAAGAATTATGCCATTTAGAATGCTCATCTAACCAATTCTGAAAATCTTGTTCTGGATTTATTTTAGCTGTATTATAAATATATAGCCCCAAAGGCAAACCAAATAATGAAGCATTAGGCTTTTGTAAAATAAAATTATCTATCTTTGCATCTTCAGTTTTTACATCATTTACATACACCGTATTTTCGGTGAGTAAATAGGAATTTTCGGGTACACGCCTTACGGCATCACAACTTGAAAACAATGTAATTATGGCTACAAATAGTGTTATTTTAGGTATGAGTAATTTCACAAATTTTATTTTTTAGGGTTCAAAAATACATTATTTTTTATGGTTACCAAAAATCAAATCAAACTAATTCAAAAATTACAGCAAAAAAAATACCGTTTTGAGCATCAAATGTTCGTTGTGGAAGGAAAAAAGTCTATTATTGAATTTTTACACCCCAAATTTGAGGTCGAATTTATCTTGGCTACAGAACACTTTTCCTCCGATTTACCTCAAAACAAAATCCAACTCACTACCAAGGAAGAATTAAAAAAAATGAGTTTTTTAAAAAATCCCGACCAAGGCATCGCTGTTTTTAAAATTCCAAAATTACAATCCATTAGGCACGAAGGACTTATTTTGGCATTAGATGATGTTCGTGACCCTGGTAATTTAGGTACTATCATTCGGTTATGTGATTGGTTTGGTGTGGAGCATTTGGTGTGTAGTGAACAATCCGTAGATTGTTATAATCCTAAAGTCGTACAAGCCTCAATGGGTTCGCTTACTCGTGTAAATGTGCATTATACGGATTTATACAGTTTTTTAAACGAAACTCCTCTATCCATTTTTGCTACAACAATGAATAGTGAAAATGTGTACAAAACTTCCCTCCCAAAAGATTTTATTCTAATTATGGGCAACGAAGCCAACGGCATTTCAGAACGCATTTCAAAACTTGCTACAAAAAACATAAGTATCCCACGCTTTGGAGCATTACAACAAGCCGAAAGCCTTAATGTTGCTACTGCCACAGCCATTTTGCTCAGTGAAGCAAGAAGGTTATAACATCTACCATAAAAAAATATCCAATTATTTTTATGTATAACCAAAAAAATATGTATCTTCGCATAAAATTTTAATTTATTTTATGAAAAAATTATTTATCGTAGCGTTAGCCACTATGGGATTTGTGGCGTGTGAAAAGAAAGCAGATTATGTGATTCTGTCGGGAAAAATAGAAGGTTATATAGGAATGCCTGTGGAACTTGTAGGAGGTACAGAGCGTTATACGCTGAAAGTAAAAACTGACGGAACGTTTGCAGACACCTTGAAAATCAACACAAACTATTACAATTTATTGGTACAACAAACAGCTTTTATTCCGTTGTATTTACAAAAAGGAGATAACTTAGGGCTTACCATTAGTCAAGAAAAAGTTACTTTTTCAGGAAAAGATACAATCGCACAAGCCTATTTGCGTGACAAAAATAAAAAACTACGAGAAGAACAACAAAATATACAAACTCTTTTCAGCGGAGATTTTGAAAACTTCAAGAAAGGAATCGCTAATGTTAAAAAACAAAACGATGAATTTTTGGCAAATTACAAAGGATTACCGAAAGATTTTGTCAAATTAGAAGAAAAATCAAATATGTATTTTGATTTGCAACTGAAAGCCCTTTATCCACGTGTAAAAGCTGGATTCGGAGAACAAGTAACTATGCCTGAAGAATTTCAAGCCGAATTAGACAAAATAGATTACGATAATTCAGCTGATTTTGAGACATTTGAAACATATAGAAATTTGGCTGCTGATAAATTCTTTAGCAAATATATGAATGAAAAGCCCGATTGGAAAGCAATGGCTGAAGGAATTCGAAATCTAAAATCAAATAATATGAAAAAATTATTTGCAGAACAATTATCTCAAGGATTGAGTCCTGCAAATGATGATGAAACTAACACACTCATTTACAACATAGTAAAAGAATATGTAACAAACGAAGAATATTTAAAAGAAGCTGAAAATAGTTATGCCGCTATACAAAAAATAAAAGTAGGTGCGCCTTCGCCTAAGTTTGATTACGAAAACTTTAATGGTGGTAAAACTACGCTTGATGATTTAAAAGGGAAACTGGTGTATATTGATGTTTGGGCTACGTGGTGCAAACCTTGTATAGATGAAATTCCTGCCCTTCAAGCTCTTGAAAAAGAATATCATGGCAAAGACGTTGCTTTTGTAAGTATTTCTATCGACCAAGAGAAAGAAAAATGGACTGAATATCTGAAAAACAATAAATTAGGAGGAATTCAGCTGTATGCAGAACTAACTTCTGACAAACAAAATTTTGCCCAAGAATACAGCATAAAAAGTATTCCACGTTTTATTTTGATTGACAAAAACGGAAATATTATCAATGCAGATGCTCCACGCCCTTCCAATCCTGCAATCAAAGATTTGCTAAACAAAAATTTATAAAATTCAATATAATTAGAGATTGGTACTGTACCAATCTCTAATTTTTGATTTACTTTGCTTATAATCTAAATACAAAAACAATGATAAAAATTATAACTACCTTATTTTTTATTTTGTGCTACCAATTCACTACCGCTCAAGAGCAACCTCAGCAACATAGTATTTCTAAAAACATTACAGGCATCCAAGCTGGTTTCTTCGGTGTAGATTTATACAATGAGTTTAAACTATTCAATATCATCTCCTTACGAACTGATTTTAGTCTTTATTCAGGAATCGGATATGAAGGTAGTACATTGGACGAAGGAGAATCACCTTTTTACTTTTTTGACCCTAATAGAGTGGTATTTACACCTATAATCAATCTACAACCTAAGGTATATTATAACCTAACACGCAGAGTTAGAAAAGGGAAAAATATTGATAGTAATGGAGCTAATTATTTTTCACTCAATTTCAAATACGTTCCTAATTGGTTTGTAATTACCAAATCTAATGCTCAACCTATTACTCAGTTTTATGTTGTCCCTACATTTGGCATTCGCCGAAATTTTGCAAAAAAATTCAATTACGAATTCAAAGCAGGTTTGGGAGGCGGAACTGCTTTCCACAAAAACAAAACAGTTTCTACCGCATTTTTAGAATTAAGTTTTAAATTAGGATACGATTTTTATAAGAAACAATAATTTCGAAGCTACAATTTTTCAATAATTTGTTTTGCAATACGCAGAGCCTCTGTACCTTGCTCCAATGTTACTATTGGAGTTGTATCATTATTAATCGCATCGGCAAAAACTTCTAATTCGTCCAAAATGGCATTATTTGCACTAATTTGAGGATTTTCAAAATAGATTTGTTTTTTCTCTCCTTCAGCATTTTGCAAAATCATATCAAAATCACCTGGGATTTCAGGAGCGTTTTTCATTCTTACAACTTCTACGTTTTTTTCTAAAAAATCAACCGAAATATAGGCATCTTTTTGGAAAAAGCGTGATTTTCGCATATTTTTAAGCGAAATTCGGCTTGCGGTAAGGTTTGCCACACAGCCATTTTCAAACTCAATTCGGGCATTGGTTATATCGGGCGATTGGCTAATAACCAAAGCTCCACTTGCCGAAATATTTTTCACTTTTGATTGTACCACACTTAAAATAATATCAATGTCGTGAATCATCAAATCCAGCACCACAGGAACATCTGTTCCTCGCGGATTAAATTCTGCCAATCGATGCGATTCGATAAACATCGGGGAGGTAATTATATTTTTGACTGCCAAAAATGCAGGGTTAAAACGCTCCACATGCCCCACTTGCCCTTTTACATTGTATTTTTTTGCTAATTCTATGATTTTTTCAGCTTCTTCTATGGTATTTGCAATGGGTTTTTCAATAAATAAATGTTTTCTATTGGTAATTATTTTTTCGGCACATTCATAATGATTCAAAGTAGGAGTTACCACATCTACCATATCACAAACCGCGATAAGCTCTTCGATAGAGTCAAAACTCTTATAACCAAACTCTTGGCTTACTTTTTTAGCGTTTTCTTGGTCAGGGTCATAAAACCCGATTAGTTCATATTTTTCTGACTGGTTTAACAACCGCAAATGGATTTTACCTAAATGCCCAGCTCCTAACACACCTGCTTTTAATTTCATTTTTTTAAATTTAATCGAAGCAAATATACAAAATAAGTATTGAAATAAAGAAAAATTATTTATTTTTTGAATATTAGTTTTTTATAAAAAACTCATTTTGACTTTTTATCAACAATTTTTTGAAATAAAAAGTCAAAATGAGTTTATTCTATGAAATAATTACATTCTAAAAATTAGTATGTAACCTCTATTTTATAATGATATTCTGTGCCAGAATCATCTTTATCAACACCATTAACTATGATGGGGTAATCTTTATCATTATACTGATATTCATTATATTGCTCCTCGTGAAACTGTCTATCAGGCACATCATATTGTTGCACATTTAGCTTATAATGAAATAAATTATTTTGTGTTAATTCTCTATTGATGAAATATTCAGGATTTGTGGTTATAAACAAAGGTATTTTTTTATAGTTATTTTTATTATCATATTGATATAGCTTTGTCCAGCGACCGCCTTCAAGCCTACTTAATGATTTGATAATCCGTTTGTTGCTATCAAGTGTATAAGTAGTCGTATCTCTATGTACAGAAGGAGGCATATTATAGGAAGTTGTTTTTAAAACTTCTATTTCAGTATCGGAAATATAATTGAAATTTTTATCTTCTTTTATTGTCGAATTAGAACTTTGTTTTATAGAAATTGATTCTTTCAAATTATTGCCTTCATACTTATATGTTTTAGTTTCTACTTCGGCAGGTTTGTCCGCTTCTTCTATTTTAGAAACCGATTTCACAAGTTTACCAGCGACATATTCGTATGAGATTTCTTGGACTGTTTTATTATTTAATAGATTAATTGTTTTTTCGCTTATTGGTAGATTGTTTTCAT
The DNA here is from genome assembly GCA_030523915.1 of Capnocytophaga sp. GTDB lineage: Bacteria > Bacteroidota > Bacteroidia > Flavobacteriales > Flavobacteriaceae > Capnocytophaga. The sequence goes on from JAUNHN010000004.1 coordinate 20,597, forward strand.
AAGTTATAGTGGTCTGTTTTTTTTCATACACTTCACCATTTTTATAAGATTTTGTTTGTGTAATTGTTTGAACTTTACCATTTACTGCCTCATAATCAGTTTCAGTAATGTAGTAATCCTCATTAATTCGCACCACTTTTTTGGGTATTACGGCTGTTTCTTCATTCGAATCATCATTGCTATTATTGTCATTGCTATCAATATAACAACTTACAGCAACAAATGATAGAGCTAAATAAAAAATAGTTTTTTTCATGATTTTTATTTTTAAATAATTAATATTAGGCAAATATAACAAAATTAATCTTTAAAATTTATACAATAATAAGTTATTTTTTTCTTAAAATAATTATTTTTATAATTTTGTTTTGGTACGGTTTTGACAAAACTATTGCATAAATTAGCTTGTGGAGTATTACATCTTTGCTAGTTTGTCATAATATTTATCAGATATATACTATTTCTTACATTTTCTTTTAGTGAAGTATACAGAAATAAATCCAAATAACACACATTATGGAGACGTAATGTGTTGAATTTTACAAATTAACACACAATTTTGGGCTAAAATAGAAGATAAAATTATCCTAATGAATAAAATCTTTGAATTATTTATTTTTTTATTTTATAAGTTTTGGTACATAGTTTCATTTTTTTTATCTTTGCAAAAGTTTTTTCAAAAAAAGTTTTATTTTATTAGATGTAAAGATAATTGAGAGAAAAAATATGTATTATAATTTTGACAAAATTAATGACCGTAGTCAAAGCGACGCTCTTAAATTAGAGGCTCTTGAACCTCGCTGGGGTAGAACTGATTTGATACCGATGTGGATAGCTGATATGGATTTCAAAACACCTCCTTTCATAGTAAATGCCTTGAAAAAGAGAATGGAATGTGAAATATTTGGTTACACTTCAAAGCCTAAACAATGGTATGAAGCCATTATAAATTGGCAACAGAGACGTTTCGGGTGGGAGATTTCTCCCAGAATGATTTCCTTCACTCCAGGTATAGTCCCTGCACTGGCTATGGCTGTACAGACTTTTACCGAAAAAGGAGACAAAGTACTAATTCAACAACCTGTGTACAACCCATTTTCAATGGTTATTGAGGATAATAATAGGGTGTTAGTCAATAGTTCTTTGGAACTTATCGACGGGCAATATCAAATCAATTTTGAGAAATTTGAAAATGACGTCAAAGGATGTAAATTATTTTTATTTTGCCACCCTCATAACCCAGGAGGTCGTGTTTGGACACGTGAGGAATTAGAAAAAATAGCCCATATTTGCTACAAACATAACGTAATTGTTGTATCAGACGAAATTCACGCCGATTTGACCCTTCCTCCATACAAACACATTCCTTTTGCTAATGTGAGTGAAGAAGCTCGAATGATTTCGGTGGTGTTTGCCTCACCCAGTAAGGCGTTTAATCTGGCTGGTTTTACCACGTCATACGCTGTTATTGAAAATCCTGAATTACGTAAAAAATTCCAAACTTTCGTAGATAGCCAGCATCTTTCTGACGGAAATGTATTTGCCTACCAAACCGTAATTTCGGCTTATAATGAAGGAGAGGAATGGCTTGGAACTCTATTGGAATACATTCAAGGAAATATTGATTTTTTAGTGAATTATGTAGCTAAAAACATTCCTAAATTGAAAGTTATTATTCCTCAAGCCTCTTATTTAGTATTTTTAGATTTTCGTGAATTTGAATTATGCCAAAAAAGTATTATAGATTTATGCGTAGATAAAGCTCATTTGGCATTAAACGATGGAGCTATGTACGGCAAAGAAGGAGAAGGCTTTATGCGAATTAACCTTGCTTGTCCACGTAGTGTAGTCGAAACTGCTTTAAATCAACTTAAACAAGCCATTGATTGTCAATAAAATATTTCAAAAACAATCAACGCAAGTGAAAAATAAGATTGTTTTTAAAATACAAATAATTAGCAATTTTATTTTTCACTTGTCTATATCTTAAAAGTTACAACCTTACTACCTAACTCAGAATTATTTCATAATATCCAAACTTAATCATTGTGATTTTACAAAAAATATCCAGCTATACGAAAGAATTCAAATACAACCTTAAAATTGCCTATCCTGTGATTTTAGGGATGTTAGGACACGTTTTTGTCGGATTTGTTGACAATGTAATGGTCGGAAAAGTTGGTGTTACAGAATTGGCTGCGGTGGCATTGGGAAATAGTGCTATTTTCATTGCAATGTCTTTCGGCATCGGTTTCTCTACTGCCCTCACTCCATTGGTTGCCAAAGCCGATAGCGAAGGAGATAAAGATGAAGTAAAATCTACGCTAAAACACGGAATTTTGCTCAATAGTATTTTGTGTTTTTTTCTGTTTTTATTACTATTTTTTGCAGAACCTTTAATGTATTTGACAGGACAACCTGAAAATGTAATCAAATTGGCTGTTCCTTACACTTTTTTGGTAGCTTTTTCTTTGATTCCGCTCGGATTTTTTATGGCATACAAACAATTTGCAGATGGATTGTCGCTTACCAAATATGCAATGTATGTTACTCTTATAGGAAATGTTATCAATATCATTTTCAACTATTTATTCATTTATGGAAAATTTGGACTTCCTGCTCTGGGAGTGGTAGGAGCTGGTATCGGGACGCTTGTATCTCGCTTTGCGATGCCTTTTCTGCTATGGTGGATGCTCAAAAAATTAAAACAAACCAAAGAATATGTCGTTGATTTACAATGGAATAAATTTAGTAAGAAAAATATTAAAAAAATCATCAATATAGGTATCCCTTCGGGGTTGCAGATGATTTTTGAAGTAGGAATTTTTACTGCTGCAATTTGGATGAGTGGAATTTTAGGCGAAAATGAACTGTCTGCCAATCAAATAGCATTAAACTTAGCTTCAATGACCTTTATGGTAGCCAACGGATTGGGAGTTACGGCAATGATTCGGGTAGGGAATCAGTTAGGAGCAAAAGATTATGTAAATTTACGTCGTATCGGTTTGTCTGTATTTTTGTTGGTACTATTCACACAATCGTTTTTTGCAATATTATTAGCCGTTTTCAGATACTGGTTACCTACTTTATATCTGGATATGAATGATTTAGAAAAAATAGCGGAAAACACTTTTGTTGTGGGTGAAGCTGCTAAATTATTGCTCATTGCTGCAATTTTCCAAATTTCTGACGGATTGCAAGTTTCTGCATTGGGGGCTTTGCGTGGCATTCAAGACGTTAAAGTACCTATGTATATTACTTTTGTAGCTTATTGGATGGTAAGTTTCCCTATTTCGTACTATTTAGGTCTCAAAACCGAATTAGGTACTATGGGAATTTGGATAGGGCTTCTATTTGGGCTTACTGTGGCAGCTGTATGGCTATTATGGAGATTTCACATAATTACCAAAAGATTTATATTTCAAAAATAACGTAAAATTTTACACATATAACAATAAAAAAGTTGAGAATTTGGTATGAATTCTCAACTTTTCGTTTTTATATTAAATTATAGCTAAAAAATCCATCGTTTGAACGCTTCTATGGCAGCATAATCTGCCATACCTAAAGCTCTATAACGCCTTGCTGTTTCGCTATTTCGAGCTTCGGCTCGTTGCCAAAACTCACGCAAATCTTCTCCTTGGAACATAGCTCCGTCTTTTTGAGATTGATGAAAGAAAATAGCCTGACGTTTTTTCAGTACTTGGTCTGGACTCATGGGTACAGCCATTTCTATTTCGTGGATATCCCATTCGTGCCAAGCTCCTCTATAAAGCCATAACCAGCAATCTTTCATATAATCTTTATGTTTCAAATTTTTCAAAGCTGCGAAAATAGCATCTAAACACACTTTATGAGTTCCGTGTGGGTCGGCAAGGTCTCCTGCTGCATAAATCTGATGGGGCTGAACCTTTTCTATCAAGTCCATAATAATTTTAATATCAGCTTCTCCAATAGGATTTTTCTTAGCAGAACCTGTTTCATAGAAAGGCATATCCAAGAAATGTACCTGATTATCAGGCACTCCTTCAAAGCGTGTTGCTGCCAACGATTCGTGGCGACGGATACTTCCTTTTAGCCTTCTTACAGCCAATGTATCCACTTCGTTAGATTTTTTGCTTTGAATGGCATCAATAATTCCATCTAAAAGTTTTACACTTTCCCCGTTTTCTTTGGCTATTTGCCTGAATACTTCAGCAAATTTTAACGCTTCATGGTTAGAAACTGCAAAGTTTCCAGAAGTTTGATAAGCGATATGCACTTCGTGTCCTTGTGATACTAAACGGTCAAAAGTTCCTCCCATTGATATTACATCATCATCAGGATGTGGACTGAAAATAATAACACGTTTTTTATGCGGAAGTTCTCTCTCTGGGCGTTTTGTATCATCTGCATTTGGTTTTCCTCCTGGCCAACCTGTAATAGTGTGTTGCAAACGATTAAACATCTCGATATTCAAATCGTAAGCAGAACCTGATTCTGCTAATAATTTGGACATACCATTTTCATTGTAATCCTTATCGGTAAGTTTCAAAATAGTTTTTCCGAGATGCTCACATAACCAGATGATAGCTTTGGCTTTCAAATCTTCATTCCATTGACAATCAGCTACAAGCCAAGGAGTTTTTATTCTGGTTAATTCTGATGAAGCCTCTGTATCTAATATAAAAGTAGTGTTTTCGTGTTCTTGCAAGTAAGTAGCAGGTACTTCCGAAGTAACCTCTCCTTCGATAGCTTCTTTTACGATTTTAGCTTTGTTATTTCCCCAAGCCAAAAGCACGATTCTATCGGCTTTCATTACGGTTCTTACACCCATAGTGATGGCTTGCTTCGGAACGTTAGTAATTCCATGGAAAGCCCCCGCAGCATCAGCACGAGTAATATAATCAAGGGTGATGATACGTGTACCTGAATTACGATGTGAACCTGGTTCATTGAAGCCTACGTGTCCTGTACGCCCGATTCCAAGAAGCTGAAAATCAAGCCCTCCGCATTCTTTAATTTTTTTATCATAGCTCAAACAATACTCCACCAATTCTTCTCGTGGAACCATTCCGTTAGGAATATTTATATTTTCCTTAGGAATATCAATATGGTTGAATAAATGCTCGTGCATAAAATGCCAATAACTCTGTACATCATCCTTTTCCATAGGGTAGTATTCGTCTAAGTTAAAGGTAATTACGTTTTTAAAACTAAGCCCTTCTTCTTTGTGTAAACGAACTAATTCCTCATATACTTTAATTGGTGAAGAACCCGTTGCTAAACCTAATACACAATTTTTGCCTTTGGCTTGTTTATTTTTGATTAGGTTGGCAATCTCGTGAGCCACAGCCACAGACGCAGCTATTGAATCTGTGAAAACAACATTGTGAATCTTCTCATAGCGTGTTTCTTCAAACAATCCAGCTGGTTGATGTTTAATGGATTGTACATTTTTTTCGATAGTTGTACTCATTTTTTATTTTTTTTGGTTGTTGATTTTGTTTTAAAACGAGGTCAAATATACAATATTTTTATGAAATATGAATCATAATTGGACAAATAATTTTTCTTTTTTACCGAAAAAAGCAATTACAAATAAAAAAATTTTCTAAATAATTGTTAGGAAATATTTTTATTTTCAGAAACAAACACACATTAATATACTGAAAATTAAATAATTAGATAATAACCATTCAGAAAACTTTTTATTTTTACTTTATAAGCATTAATTGGGTAGCCTAAACATTTTTTCTATTTTCTTTTTATATATGAATATTTTTTCGTATCTTTGCCAAAAATTTTAAATATAGTAATTTATTTATGAAAAAAATTATTTTATCGGCAATAATGGTAGGATTTGCTATTACTGCCACAGCACAAGAAAAAGGACTAAGTTACGGAAAGTTTTTTGACAACTGGCAAGCAGGTGTTAATGTAGGAGGTTATGTACCTACCAAAGGGTATGACCTAATAAGAGACGTACGGTTAAATTTTGGAGCTGAATTAAGCAAACAAATTTCGCCAGTTTTTCGTTTAGGCTTCGATGCCAATGCTTACCTAAATGGTAATTGGGAAGGACGAAATCCACTAGTTATTGAAAACACAAATGTAGCTCTAATCGGGGCTTTTAACTTGAACAATCTTTTTGTAGGTTATTTAGGAGAACCTCGCAAATTCGAAGTTGAAGCATTTGCTGGACCAGGATGGTTACATTCTTATGAACAAGGTGATAACGATTTTAACGCTATGACGGCTAAGTTTGGAGCTAATTTCTTGTATAACTTCGGAGCTAATAAGCAATGGGGAGTGAAATTAACTCCTGCTATTCTTTATCTTATTGATAATCCGACCGCACATTCAGCAAACAGCTTGGATATCAATGAATCTTTGACACAAGTGAATGTAGGTATTATCTACCGTTTCAAAGGAAGCAATGGAGCTCATCACTTCACTACCATCGAACCAAAAGACCAAGCTGAATTGGACGCTCTTAACAATAACATTAACGGGCTTCGTAGCCAAATCGAAAGTAAAAATGAGCAATTACGTGGCTCAGAACAACGTATAGCTCAACTTGAAAAAGATTTAGAAACAGCTCGTAACCAAAAACCAGTAGTTCAAACAGTTACCCAAACAAATAAAACATTGGAGTCTGTTGTTACTTTCGGCTTAGGTAAAACAACTATTGATGCTTCACAATTACCTAATGTTGAGCGTATTGCTACATATCTTAAAAAATATCCTAACAGCCGTGTAGTAATCAAAGGATATGCTTCTCCAGAAGGGAATGAAGAAAAAAACATTCAGCTTGCTAACAATCGTGCTCAAGCGGTTAAAGATGTACTTGTAAAACGTTACAAAGTTGACGCAAGCCGTATTTCAGCTGAAGGAAATGGAATTGGAGATATGTTCACAGAGCCAGAGTGGAATCGTGTAAGTATCGCTACAATCGAAGAAAATAAGTAATAGTTTAAATTTTCCAAATACGTAAAAAGGGCTGTCTAAGTTTTTGGACAGCCTTTTTTGTTTTTTTGGATTATGAATTTAGAACTAAAACCTACCGATGACAAAGTAAATATATAGAAAAATCTACACAAAGACAATTAAAATATTGTTTTACAGTTATTTACCTAACACTTAATCTTTTACTTATTGCTTTTTTTGTAGAAATTTCACACTCTTAAACTTTCTATAATTTTTTAATGAATTATATCGCAAACTTTTTCCTAAATCGAAGAGAATTAAGTAGATTTCGGACAATTCTTTTAAATAAAAAAGCTGCCCAAAAGACAGCTATTAAATGAGATTATTTTCAATTTTTGAGCGAAAAAATGTAATTAAAATTTAAGGTAAAATCGCTCCTACTGCAATATCACAACGATGTCCAGGCTCTCCGTGAGGAGGATTGGGTTTACCTGAAAATCCTTCGGCTGTAACTCCTGTAACTACATTTGTTTGAGGCTGAACTACTACTTTTTGTGTGGTTACTTGCGGAGTTGCTACTGGTTGTTTATTAGCTGCTGTTGTAGCGTTAGCTGGTTTGCTACTTAATGGTGCCCCTACTGGAATATCACAACGATGTCCAGGCTCTCCGTGAGGAGGATTCAATCGCTCCCCTTTCGCATTAACTAAAGGCTGGGAAACAACTTGGGCAACTTGGTCGCCTGTAGAAACTTGAGGAAGAGCCTCCCCGTCTTTCACAGGTTTGTAATTTGTTTGCGTAGCTGAATTCGTGTTAGGGAGCGGTGCTCCTACTGCAATGTCGCAACGATGCCCAGGCTCTCCGTGAGGAGGATTTAATATAACACCTGCTGAAGAAGTTACGGGTAATTGTACATTATTTGCAATACCCGAATTTTTAGCGACTTGCTCAAACAAATTTGAGTTTATTTTCTGTATTTTTGATTCGGCAAGTTCCGTATTAGCACGTGCTTCTTCTGATACAGAAATTTCATCAATTCTATTTTTGCATGCAAAAAACATCAACAAAAATGTCAATATGCTAATTCTTATTTTCATAGTAAATATCTTTGGGGACAAAAATACAAATTATAAATAACAATACAACGATTTTTAAAAAGTTTTAAACTAAAACACATATAACTTCACAAATCATAATCAAAAAATAATTACCTTTGCGACTTATAATTAATTTTTTTGTTTACAACTATGCAAAACTTACAGAACATTTTAAAGCAACACACACAAAAGGCTGTACAACAATTATTTAGTGTGTCATTGGAAAATGTTGAGCTTCAACAAACTAAGAAAGAATTTGAAGGTGATGTAACTATCGTAATTTTCCCGATGCTTCGGCAAATAAAAGGAAATCCACAACAAATAGGCGAACAAATTGGGGCGTATTTGCAAGAAAATGTAGACGTTGTTATAGGCTTTAACGTCATCAAAGGATTTTTAAATCTGGTGATTGCCGATAGCTATTATATTAATTTCCTTGAAAAAATCAAAGAAAACCATACTTTCGGAGTGGCTACCCCCAACTCCAAAGAAACTATTATGGTGGAATATTCTTCGCCAAACACGAACAAACCGTTGCATTTGGGGCATATTCGTAACAATTTGTTAGGATATTCAGTGGCAGAAATCCTCAAAGCGGCAGGTCATAAAGTTCATAAAACGCAGATTATCAACGACCGAGGAATACATATTTGCAAATCAATGATTGCGTGGCAACGCTTTGGTAATAATCAAACGCCCAAAAATTCGGGCTTGAAAGGGGACAAATTGGTCGGAAACTACTATGTTGCTTTTGATAAAGCCTATAAGGAGGAAATAAATCAGCTTATCGCCGAAGGAAAAACGAAGGAAGAAGCTGAAAGACAAGCTCCTATCTTCTTGGAAGCACAAGAAATGCTACGAAAATGGGAAGCTAACGACCCTGAAATTATCGCTCTTTGGAAAACGATGAACCAATGGGTATATGACGGATTTTCAGATACTTACACAAATTTAGGTGTAGATTTTGACTCGTATTACTACGAAAGTAACACCTATCTGTTAGGGAAAGACATCATTGAGGAAGGTTTAGACAAAGGCGTTTTCTATCGAAAAGAAGACGGCTCGGTTTGGTGCGACCTTACCGCAGACGGATTGGACGAAAAATTAGTACTCCGTTCTGACGGAACGTCTGTCTACATCACCCAAGATATTGGCACGGCTACACAGCGTGTGAAAGACTATCCTGATGTAAAAGGAATGGTCTATACCGTTGGAAATGAGCAAGATTACCATTTCAAAGTATTGTTTTTGATATTGAAAAAATTAGGCTTTGATTGGGCGGAAAATTTATTTCATTTGAGTTACGGAATGGTGGATTTGCCAAGCGGAAAAATGAAAAGTCGCGAGGGAACGGTAGTCGATGCTGATGACCTTATCGCCGAAATGGAGCAAACTGCCAAAGAAATTTCGCAAGAATTAGGCAAATTAGACGGATATGATGAGGCTCAGAAAAAAGCACTGTATCACACCATTGGCTTGGGGGCGTTAAAATATTACATCTTAAAGGTAGACCCTAAAAAACGTATTTTGTTCGACCCCAAAGAGTCGATTGATTTTCAAGGAAACACAGGACCTTTTATCCAATATACGTATGCCCGTATAAAATCTATCTTACGCAAATACAACGAGTTAGCTAAGGAAGGAAGAGCAAACCAACCTGTTTCGGAATTACATCCAAAGGAAAAAGATTTACTCAAAAACATTGAACTCTTCCCTGAAATCGTACAAAATGCGGCTACGGCTTACAGTCCTGCGGTAATTGCCAATTATGTGTATGATTTGGTAAAAGAATTCAATTCGTTTTACCAAAATGTGTCTATTTTAGGAGAGGAAAACATTGCTAAAAGGGATTTTCGAGTAGATTTATGCCGAAAAATCAGTGAAATTATAGCTTCGGCTTTTGCGATGCTCGGAATTCAAGTTCCTGAAAGAATGTAGTTTATGAATATGTTGCAAAAATATTTTCAAAAAAAGTGAATGTTTCTTTGTAAATTCCAAAAAAGTTTATACATTTGCAACCGCAATCGAGAGATTGATTTAGGTTCATAGTTTTAAAAAGCGAAAATAGCTCAGTTGGTAGAGCGCAACCTTGCCAAGGTTGAGGTCGCGGGTTCGAACCCCGTTTTTCGCTCTTTTTATTTTTGTAAAAAGGCTCGGATGGTGGAATCGGTAGACACGCTGGACTTAAAATCCAGTGGGCAGCAATGCTTGTGCGGGTTCAAGTCCCGCTCCGAGTACGTTTAAAAATCGTAATATCTTGTAAAATAAGATGTTGCGATTTTTTTTGTTTTAAATTTAGCAGAAATACGCGTGTCATTTATACGAAATGCCTTTTTCGTATAAACGTTCTTACTCTCATTTATACGAAATATCGTTTTTGTATAAACGTTCTCCCTGACGTGGAAAATTTTAGTCATTTTTTCCACGTTGTTTTTTCTCGCATCAACACATTAATTAAAGGCTCATTAATATAGTAATTCGATTTATCTATCTTTATTTCTGTCATAAATCCTGCGGTATCTAAGTAATTTAATACTGTATGCTTGGTTACTCCCAAATCATTTATCAACAAATCCCTTTGTGATAACTATTTTGTAGCCCCGCCAAGAATCGAACTTGGATCAAAAGTTTAGGAAACTTCTATTCTATCCATTGAACTACGAGGCCTTCTGTGTCAAAACAAATACAAAAATAATATTTTTTTTTGAAATATTTAAGACTTCTTCTACTTTATTCTAAAATTATTTTATATACCTTTGCAAATTAGTACAAAACACACAGTTTTGTTACTTTGTTTGATTTCTAATTCAACAAAATTTGATTTTTTTATTTTCAAAAAGATTATGAAACATACATTTTTAGCATTATTTACAAGTTTTTCGTTTATCATTTCAGCTCAAGAAACTCTTCCTCTTTCTGTTCGACAGAAAGCAGAATTGAATGAGCAATCATGGGTAAAAGAAACTCCTTTCGAGAGAGTTGAAGTTGCTGAAATAGGCAATAAAATTAATGTGTTTAGCGTTAATAATCACAATGCTTCAGAGATGATTGTAGCTCCTAATTCAGGAGGATTATGGTATAGCCAAAATGGAGGAGAAACATTCCAATCCTTATTCGAAAAGCAACTCACTCAGCAAGTTACTGCATTAGCGGTCGATTGGAAATTAAATATCATCTGGGTAGGAACGCCTTACGGATTGTTTTCTTCACTTGACAAGGGTAAAACGTGGAATTTCAGCGGATTATCATCTGTTCAAAATATCACTTCAATTGCAATTAACCCAAAAAATATAGAAGAAGTAACTGTCGGAGTACTTGGAAATCAATACAATGCTGATGAAAAACGAGGAATTTTTAAAACTACCGATGGAGGTAAAACTTGGCAGCACAAACTTTTCGTGGGTACACGAGCTGGTGTTCAGCAAATTGTAGCAACCAATAATGGAGGTACACTTTATGCTTCTGTTTGGCAAATTGAAGATTCATATTGGGAATCAGCACCTAATGGGAACTTGAGTTGTATTTACAAAAGTAATGACGAAGGTGAAAGTTGGGTTAAAATAACGCAAGACAATGGCTTCCCCACTGGAGATTTTATAGGAAAAATAGGTTTAGCCGTTTATGACCGAAATACAATTTATGCCGTAGTAGATAACCGAAATGTAAAACCCCGAACTGCACCTTCTAATAGTGTGGAAAAAACTACGTCTATTCACCTTTTAGAACGTGATTTAGAAACTATGAATAAGGCTGATTTTTTGAGTTTAGATGACAATAAAATAAATGCTTTTTTGCATAATATAGGGCAAAATGCTAAGTATACGGCACAAAATTTGAAAAATATGATTTCTGCTGAAATTACTTCTCCTGCAAGGCTTTTAATATTCTTAGGTGTTAAATCTCAAGAAGTTATAGGAGCAGAGGTATATGTAACGGATAATGGCGGGGACTCTTGGAAGAAAACACATAGCAAAGCATTAAACGATGTTTTTTATCAAAATGGACGTGATTTTGCAAATATCGCAGTAAATCCAGCTAACAAAAATCACCTTTTCATTGGAGGTTATCCATTGTTAGAATCTGTTGATGGCGGAAAGCAATGGCGTAACAAACATTCTGTTTCATTACAAGAAGGATTTTATAACGTTAATTATCAATTAAATACATTATTTGCAACAACTAAAAACGGATTGCTTATCTCCTATGACAACGGTAAAAATTGGGCTTTAAAAAATGTAGCTCAATCAATGTCTTTCAATAAAATAACGTATGACAAAGCCCGAAATATTTTTTATTTGGCTGGAGAACAAGGAATTTTAATGAAAAGTAATTCGCAATGGAATAAAATATTGCCTCAATCACAGCTTGTTTTGGGCAATAGATTATTTATCGGTGATAAAAATGGTACTTTTTATGATTATGATGCAGAAAAAAACACATTAAATCCATTAAATTCTATCTATTTTTCTCAAAATAAAGCTCCTTTACGATTTTCAGAACAAACTCCCCTACTTGTTTCTCCTCATAATGGCGATGTTTTATACACAGGAAGCAATAAAATTCATTTTTCGATGGACAAAGGCAAAAACTGGCGAACCATTTCAGAAGATTTGACCAATGGCGACAAAAAAGGAAACAAAGCCTATGGCACTATTTCGGCAATTGCCGAATCGCCTTTTCAGTTCGGAATGGTCTATACAGGAAGTGATGACGGAATGATTCACATTTCAAACAACGGAGGAGTTTCTTGGCAAATGATTTACAACGCATTTCCTAAACCATTGAAAGTGAATAGTTTGTTAGCTTCAAAACATAACCAAGCACGTGTTTTCGCTACACTAAATAGCACAGACCCTAATAACCAAGAACCTTTTGTATTTTTAAGTAATGATTCTGGTAAAACGTGGACAGAAATTCGTTCCAATTTACCTAAAAACAAAGTAAATGTACTCAAAGAAGACCCAAAAAATGAGCAAATTCTTTACATTGGAACTGATAGTGGATTGTTTGTTTCGTTTGATATGGGTGAAAGTTGGCATTCTTTTGCTAAAAATTTGCCTGAAACAGGAGTTTTGGATATTTTTGTAGATGAAAATGGTGAAATGTTAATAGCAACAGCTGGATACGGAATTTATAAAACCTCCATTGAGATTATGCAACAGTTACGAGTGGCTATTACCAAACAAGATTTTTATCCATTACAAGAAAAAACGAGTATTACTCATTCTTCACTGTGGGGAAATACGTGGTCTGAATGGATAAACACCGATACGCCCCAAATTCTTTTCTATGGATTTGCTTCAAAAGAAAACCTACCTGTAAATATCAAAATTATGAAAGGAAAGGTTACTTTACAATCCTTTACACATAAAACAAATAAAGGTTTTAATTACATTCCGTATGATTTGACAATTTCTAACGTAGGAAAAGTAATGTATGAAAAAAATGCACAACGCTTATTTTTAACTTCTTCTGTAGATGGAAAATATTATTTGCCAAAAGGAAAATATAAGGTAGTTTTCAGTATAGGAAATGGTTTCGACGAAGAACGTGAGTTAGAAATTAAATAATTCATTTACAAAATAATAAAAAATTTACCTCCAAAATAATATCTAATTTTTGGAGGTTTTTTATGAAACGAAAATTTCATTTATTGAAATTACCAAACTTTGCTCAGCCTAACACCATAGGATTACATTTTTTAAAATACCTCTGAAATAATTTTCACGATATTATCCGATTTTCCCATTGAGTAATAGTGAAGTACAGGAACTCCAGCTTTTTTGAGTTCCAAACTTTGCTGAATTGCCCATTCGATACCTACTTGCTTTACTTCATTATTATTCTTACATTTTTCAACTTCTTTGATTAATTCTTCAGGGAAATCAATCTTGAAGGCTTGCGAAAGCAAATTCAAATGTTTTATAGTTGCAATAGGCTTTATTCCAGGTATAATAGGAACTGTTATGCCTATCTCACGAGCTTTTTTAACAAAATCAAAATATTTCTGATTATCAAAAAACATTTGAGTTACTACATAATGTGCTCCGTTATCAATTTTTTCTTTTAGCCGAGCTAAATCAAACGATAAAGAAGGTGCTTCCAGATGTTTTTCTGGATAGCCTGCTACCCCGATACAAAAATCGGCTTTTTGGTCATATTCAATCACATCATGAAGAAATTTTCCTTTATTCAAATTGCTAATTTGTGTTACCAATTCTGATGCGTAAGTATGTCCTCCTTGTGTCGGCTGAAAATAGCGTTGTTCTTTCATAGCATCGCCCCTGAGAGCCATCACATTATCAATCCCCAAATAAAAACAATCCACCAGCAAATATTCTGTTTCTTCCTTTGAAAAACCTCCACATAACACATGCGGAACTGTATCCACCTTATATTTATACTGAATCGCAGCACAAATCCCTACTGTACCAGGACGCATACGTGTAATTTTCTTTTCGAGCAATCCGTTAGGATGTTCTATATAAAAATATTCTTCACGTGAGGTCGTTACATCTATAAATGGTGGATTAAATTCCATCAAAGGGTCTATATTTCGGTATAATTCCTCTATATTATTACCTTTTTTGGGAGGAACTACCTCAAAAGAAAAAAGTGTTTTCCCTTGAGCTTTTTCTATATGTTCTGTTATTTTCATTTTAAAATTTTATTTATCTAACTCATTTTTAAGCAATACAAAATAAGTTTTACCTTTCTACAAACCATTTCGTTCCGCCAGTCGCAATATATCGCCAAATACGCCGCGTGCCGTTACGGCGGCTCCTGCTCCTGCTCCTTGAATTACGATAGGGTTGTTTCCGTACGATTCCGTATAGATTTCAAAAATGGAATCCGCTCCTTTTACTTGCCCCAAAGCACTATTTTTCGGAACAGAAACCAACGAAACTTCCAATTTGGCAGTTGCCGTAGCCGACAAATCACCGTGCAAATCCCCTACATAACGCAACACATTTCCTGTCGCTTGACCTTCCTTAACTTGCTGATACGGAGCATTAAACTCCTCCAAACGACCCAAAAATTCAGCAACAGAACCTTCTCGCAAATGCTCTGGAATCAAATTCTGAATCTTAACATCGCTAAATTCATTGCCCAAATCCAGCTCACGAGCCAAAATAAGCAACTTCCGCCCTACATCGTTTCCGCAGAGGTCTTCGCGTGGGTCTGGCTCGGTATAACCGCTTTCGATAGCAGTTTTCAACACTTCGCTAAATGGCTTGTTTTCCTCTGAAAATGTGTTAAATAGATAACTCAATGTCCCTGAGAAAATCCCTTTTATACGCGTAATATTTTCGCCCGAATGATGCAACAAACGAATCGTATCAATCAACGGTAAGCCCGCACCAACATTGGTTTCATACAGATAACTTTTTTGGTATTTTGCCAAATTTTCACGTAATTCTTGATAAAAATCAAACGAAATCGTATTGGCAATTTTATTGGCAGAAACTAAATCGAAACCACTCTTAATCAGCGGAATATAATTCTCTACGAAAGTTTTACTTGCCGTTACATCTACCGCAATTAGGTTTTCCAAATGATTTTTCTCTATGAATTGTTGAAGCGTATTCAAATCGTAACTAACCGTTTGATTTTCAAATAAATTATTCCAATCTTTCCCAATTCCTTTGGCATTGGTCAGCATACGCGTTGAATTGGCAATAGCTACAATTCGCAGACTTATGTTCTTGCGTTTCAATATGTTATCGTGAGCATCTATAATCTGATTGATGAGCGTTGCCCCTACCGTTCCTTTTCCGAAAATTACCAAATTGATACGGCGAGAAACTCCAAAAATTTCTCCGTGAATTACATTCAAAGCCTTGTGTAACTTGGTGGTTTTCAGCACCAAACTGACATTTTTCCCCGTTACGGCATTGTTTATCAAAAGAGGAACTATCTGGTTGCGAATCAGGGCGTTATACGGATAATGGAATGTCGCCAAATTCTGCCCCACAATCGAGATAACTGCCACATTATCAATCACCGAAACGCTACTCACATCATTGGTGTAAAAATCTTGCGAAAATTCCTCTTCCAACGCCAATTTGGCAAGAGTCGCATCTTTGGAATGCACCACAAAACCAACGCCTCGCTCCGAAGAACCTTGCGATATGATACTCACACTTATATTCCTCTGTGCCAGCGTTTTAAATATCCGTGCATCTACCCCAACTTTGCCCAACAAACCGCGTCCTTCCAAAACAATCAAAGCGTTATTTTCAATCACCGAAATTGATTTTATGCCGTCTTGCGAACTTTCGCTGTGGATAAGTGTTCCTTCGTCTTGATTGTTAAATGTATTCTTAATCCGAAGCGGTATCTTCTTCTCTATCAGCGGAATAATAGTTTTTGCGTGAAGAATTGACGCTCCAAAATTTGCCAATTCGTTTGCCTCTTCATACGACAAATGCCGAATAATTTTAGCTTCGGAAACCAATTCTGGGTTGGCGGTGAAAATTCCGTCTACGTGTGTATAATTTTGCATTTCACTCGCATTCAGGAAGTTAGCCAACAAAGCCGCCGAATAATTACTTCCATTTCTGCCCAGCGTAGTCGTTTCGCCTTTTTCGGTGGAAGCGATAAATCCTGTAACTACGGCTACTTCATCTTTGGAAAATTCCGAAAATAGTTCTTTGGTTTTCTTTTCAGATAATTCACTGATAATCTGAGCATTACCAAACTCATCATCGGTAATAAAAATATCACGACTATCCACAAACGAACTTTTGATACCTTGCTGACGCAACAATTCGGAAATCAATTTAGCGGAAATCAGTTCGCCCTGAGCAATAACTAAATCTTTGATTTTCAAGCTATAATCACCAAGTAAGGAAACGCCTTCCAATAATTTTTCAAGCAATTCAAAGTTTTCCGCTACCTCTTGCCGATAATTTTCGTTGAAATTATGCAGTTGATATGATTTAAACGACTGTAAATCAGCCTTATAATCAGCTCCATTACGAGCTTTTTCCAATACATCGATAAGCTCATCGGTGGCGTTGCCTCGTGCCGAAACTACGACCGCCACCTGCTCCTTGTTCTCCACTTTCTGACGGATAATGCTCAGAACTGTATCCAATCCACTTCCGTTCGCTAAGGATTTTCCTCCAAATTTTAATATTTTCATTGTCAATTAGTTATTAGGGGTTAGGGATTAGTTGTTAGTTATAGAAACTGTTTTTCAAACTAAAACTATATTCCGTCAAAACTTTTTCTAATTTTTGTTTGTTGTTGCAACTTTCAATATGTGTTTTACTTAATTCTTGTATAAAATCATTGATTGCTTTAAGAATAATAACTTTTTCTTTATCTCCAACTTCTTGTTTTTCAGTTTGTTGCTTTTTACGAGCTAAACTATCTTTGGCTATTTTCAAAACTTCATTCTCTTTATCAAACTGTCCAAAAAGATTATCTATTAAAAGTTCTGGAACAATTTTTTTGGTTGATAAATAAGCCGACAAAAGCCCACGAATGCAATAAAATGCAGTTTTATATGTAAATTTTTTGCCCGTTTCCATTAAATTTAAGTTTCCTTTTGAAAGCGAAATATAATGATGGAACAAGGCTTTGAAATCAAAATTATCAATTACATTTTTCTGTAAATCAGACCAATAAGGCAATTCATTGAAATAAACAATATGAGCTCGTATCCACTCAAAAACCGTAGGGTTGCTTTTTGCCAAAAGTCCAAACATTTTATCAACATCATACGAAACAAAATCAAAATCTCCCTGCATTACTTCTATAATATCGGGGTGTGTTTTGAAATCAAAGTACTGATTTTTAGATTGAAGATGAAACCCACGAACATCAAAATCACTATCAGGACTGGCTATTCCCCAAAGTCGGCTACCACTTTCTACATAAAATAATGGTATTTCTTCTTTATTTTTGAATAAATCTATTATTTGTTGCTTCATTTTTCAGTTAGCTATTTAAAGTTTGTCAGAAATGACATTACAAAAGTAATTCTACCACGAATTATATGAACTCTCACAAATAAATAACAAAAACTAACTATAAAATTTGTGGTCATTTTACTTCGTACAGTTCGGCTTTCAGCCTCGTGTGTGCCTATTTGTGGTTAAAAAATTTGTTTCAAAAACACATCAAGTTGTTGATATTCAATCAGAAATGCATCGTGTCCGTGAATGGATTTCAGTTCGTAATAAACGCTTTTTTTTCCCATTTTTTGTAATTGCTGATGCGTTTCTCGGTTTTCTTCGGGAACGAAATACAAATCGGAGTCCGTTCCGATGATATATATCTGTGTTTCAACAGGTTGCATAACATCCTGAAATGTAGCTCTGTCTTTGGTAATGTCTATCGTCTTAACTAATTGATTCATAAGCATATACGCCGATACTGAAAAGCGTTTTTCCAATTTTTCGCCGTGATGCAAAAGCCAAGTTTCTACATTGTAAAGTGGCTGTTTTTCAGGGTGTAAGCTCCGTTCAAACTTCATTTTAAACGATTGTGGCGACCGATAACACAACATTGCGTGTAGGCGAGCATCGTGTAAAGGTTGCGAGGAGGTTTCTAACAATCGTTCTTGAATGAGGCTGTTTGCTATAATCCAATCCGATGATTTCCAGTCTGTTGCAACTGCCACCAACCGCTGAAAAAGCCTCGGAGCCAAAGCCACCATTTCCCAAGCGATACCGCCTCCCACCGAATTTCCGACAATCGCAAACACTTTATCAATGCCAAGAGCCTCCAAACCAAGCAGAAAAATACGAGCCACATCACGAGCTACCCATTTTTTAGGATTTTCGATAAAAAAATCACTGTGGTAGCCGTTACCTGGAATATCAAAACACAGAATCGTATATCGCTCAGCGTCAATAGGTTTACCAAAGCCCACAGCTTCATTCCACCAGCCATTTTCGCCCATCACCTGCGAATTGCCCGTTAGTGCGTGATTGACCACAACAAGCGGAGCCGTACCGAGTTTTTCCCCAAAAACCTGATATTGCAAACGAATTTTCGGATAATATTCCCCCGAAAGGGTTGAAAAATTTAAAATTTCTATGTACGGAAGCGTCATTTGTTATGTTTTTGTACCTTTTTATGTATATCCGTTTTTACTAATGTAAAATATATTTGTGTAGATTTGTGTCATTTGTGTTTTTTTAACCACACACGAGGCTGAAAGCCGAACTGTACGACGTAAAATATTCACGAATTTGCACAAATTTGATAGAATTCCATTTATTTATGATGTAATGCGGATATACAATTAACTTTTTATTCCTTTTTTGTTTGGTGTTTGTGAATCCATTGCTTGGTAATGAAAAATTTGTTGTATATCTGATGGTTGCAAATATACAACAAATTGCAAAACTTTATTTTATTGCCTATGTGGCTCACGCTGAAAAGGCTTGTTTCAAATCGTTTTTCAAATCTTCAATGGCTTCTAAACCGACAGAAAGACGAATAAGGTCGGTAGTAACCCCTGTTGTTTTCTGTTGATTTTCAGTTAGTTGCTGATGTGTTGTACTTGCTGGATGAATGAGCAACGATTTTGTATCACCAATATTTGCCAAAAGCGAAAATATTTTCACATTATCCACCGTTTTTTTGGCAGCGTCATAGCCTCCTTTCAATCCGAAAGTAACAATTCCGCTTTGACCTTTTGGTAAATACTTAGATACCAACGCTTTATACGGACTACTTTCCAACCCTGGGTAATTCACCCAAGCCACTTCGTCTTGTGCTTGTAACCATTTGGCTAACTCCAAAGCGTTTTCGCTGTGTTTTTTAATACGAATTTCCAAAGTTTCTAAACTTTGCAATATCTGAAAGGCATTAAACGGACTTAAAGCAGCTCCCAAATCACGTAATCCTTCGATTCGGACTTTGGCTATAAACGCCGCATTTCCAAGTACTTGGTGAAGTACCAATCCGTGATAACCTGCCGATGGTTCGGTAAATTCAGGGAATTTTCCGCTACTCCAATCAAAATTTCCTGCATCGATAATTACGCCTCCTAAAGAAGTTCCGTTTCCGCCGATATACTTTGTAAGTGAGTGAATTACGATGTCAGCTCCGTACTCAATTGGGCGAAGTAAGGCAGGTGAAGCTACTGTATTATCCACAATCAGCGGAATGTTGTGGGCGTGTGCTACTTTGGCGATGGCTTCGATGTCCAAAACGTCCAATTTTGGGTTTCCTAACGATTCGATGAAAATGGCACGTGTGTTTTCCTTTACGGCTGTATCGAAATTTTTAGGGTCTTGTGGGTCTACAAAGGTAGTGGTAATTCCCAAGCGTGGAAGCGTAACATTCAGCAAGTTATACGTTCCGCCATAGAGACTACTTGATGCTACGATATGTTCACCTGTTCTTAGGAGAGTGAGAATCGTTGTTGAAATCGCAGCCGTTCCTGACGAGGTTACTACGGCTCCGATTCCGCCTTCCAAAGCTGCCAAACGCTGTTCTAAAATGTCGTTGGTAGGGTTGTTCAGGCGGGTGTAGATGTACCCTGCTTGGCTCAGATTGAACAGCCCCGCTGCGTGGTCTGAATTTTCAAACACATACGATGTGGTTTGATAAATCGGAATGGCACGATTTCCGTTGTGTTGTTTTACGTTGTACCCTGCGTGTAATGCTTGTGTTTCTGGTTTTAAATTGCTCATAAATACTGATGTTTTAGGATTATTTTCTGTTTATATATTATTTTTCACTCGTTTTAGAATATTTTTCTTTTTAAACAGAATTTTAAAAGTAAAATATTCCATATTAACATTTTTAATTTCTGTATTTTCATACATTGACCCTGCAAATGTAGTAATATTTTTTATACAAACAAATTTTTGGAGAATTTTTTTATATATTTTTTACAAAATATTATTTTGTATTTACGTAATATACACAAAATAAAATATATAAATTTAATTTTTTATAAAAAAAATTACTACACCACATTTATCATAAATTATTTTTAATAAATTTATCCATAAAAAAACTTTCTCTATAAAATTGATATATTTTAAGAACTTTCGTTCAAAATTCTTACAATTTTAAACAATTATTAAATTTTATTCCTATATTTGCCATTATATTTATCAATATGGAAAGAAATTATACAATGGTTGCCAAAACTTTTTTTGGTTTTGAAGATATTTTGGCTA
>JAUNHN010000004.1:41794-48905 GCA_030523915.1 Capnocytophaga sp.
CAATGAACGTTGAGAAAGGAACGCGAAGTGTGTCATTTGAAGGTGATAAAGGTTTTATGTATAAAGCCAACCTATGTTTACGAACTGCTTTGAAGATTTTGAAACCTATTACCAAATTTTCTATTCGGAATGAAAAAGATTATTACCAAAAACTTTATAATTTTCAGTGGGAAAAGTATTTCGCTGTGAATCAAACATTTGCCATCTTCGCTACCTTACAAACTGAAATATTCAATCATTCGCAATACGTTGCTTTACGAGCCAAAGATGCTATTGTAGATAGATTTCGTGAAAAAATGGATAAACGTCCAAATGTAGATACATTGCACCCTGATTTACAAATACATATACATATTCAAAAGAATGAAGTCATTGTTTCATTGGATAGCTCAGGGGCTTCGCTTCATCAGCGTGGATATCGTTCTGCAACGAACATAGCTCCTATCAATGAGGTTCTTGCAGCAGGAATTTTACTTTTAAGTGGCTGGCAAGGACAGTCTGACTTCCTCGACCCGATGTGTGGCAGTGGCACATTCTTAATTGAAGCAACAATGATAGCTTGTAACATTCCTGCCAATATACATCGTCGTGAATTTGCGTTTGAAAAATGGAATGACTATGATGCCGATTTGTTTGAAAAAATCTTTGATAGTTGCCTTAAAAAAACAAAAGAATTTCATTTTCAG
This sequence comes from Capnocytophaga sp., assembly GCA_030523915.1. Taxonomy (GTDB): domain Bacteria; phylum Bacteroidota; class Bacteroidia; order Flavobacteriales; family Flavobacteriaceae; genus Capnocytophaga. Next base: position 42,481 of record JAUNHN010000004.1, read on the forward strand.
CTCATTGGATATGACAAAGCACCTTCGGCAGTAGCCAAAGCCAAAGAGAATTTAAAAAATGCCAACCTTTCGGAATACATAGAAGTGCGTCAGAAAAATTTCTTTGAAACCGAAAAAGAAAATAAGGAAAAACCGTTATTTATGGTATTCAATCCGCCATATAATGAACGCTTACAGATTGATTTTCAACAGTTTTACGAATCAATTGGAAATACACTCAAAAATGGCTACCCAAACACCGATGCGTGGTTTATTACATCTAATTTAGAAGCCTTAAAATTCGTAGGATTACGCCCTTCACGGAAGATAAAACTTTTTAACGGAAAATTAGAAAGTAAACTACTCAACTATAAAATGTATGAAGGAAGTAAAAAAAGAAAATAAAATATTTGTTTCAAAAAGCCTATATTTTAGTTATCAGCAATCATTTTTGCTTCAAAAATATCTTGAAAATATTTGATAATCTTTGACTTAACTTCTTCTATAGGTACTTCTTTTTGTCCTAATTCTACGTTGAGTGATGTTACAGCTTTACCTCGTATTCCACAAGGAATGATATTATCGAAATAGCCCAAATCAGCATTGACGTTGAAGGCAAATCCGTGCATCGTAACCCAACGAGAACTACGCACTCCCATAGCACATATTTTACGAGCAAAAGGTGTACCTACATCTATCCAAACCCCCGTTTCGCCTGCACTTCGAGTGGCTTGAATACCATAATCTTGGAGAACTAAAATGATAGTTTCTTCCAGCAAACGCAGATATTTATGTATATCTGTAAAGAAATTATCCAAATCCAAAATCGGATAACCTACAATTTGCCCAGGTCCGTGATAAGTAATATCACCTCCTCGATTGATTTTATAAAAAGTAGCTCCTTTTTTTGCTAATGTAGCTTCATCAATAAGTAAATTCGAAATATCTCCACTTTTACCTAATGTATATACGTGCGGATGCTCTACAAAAAGAAAATAATTTGAAGTTGGTTGGTTTGTATCATTGGCTCTGTTCTGTTGTTTGGCGTCTATAATAGACTGAAATAAAGACTCTTGGTAATCCCACACTTCTTTATAATCTTTCTGACCTAAGTCTTTTAATATGATTTGTTTATTCATTCTAATATTGTCTTTTATACAAAATTTAACACTCTACGATAGATTATGTAAACAAATTCCACGAAATTCCCAATCGCAGTGTCATATCGCGATAAGGCTGCTGAGGAGCTGAATAATAATTATATTGCTTACGCCCAAAAACAGCGTCCATCAGATACGGATTAAAATGCTCTATGGAGAAAAATATTCGCATTGTGCGTACTTTGGCATTCAAAAAGAAATCGAACATCGGGAAACCTCCTGTTTTTTCAGCGGTTTGTACCTCAAATTCAGCTAACAGCGGATTATATCGGTTGGAATAATATTTTGTAAAATAATTAAACCCAACGCCTGTTTCTAAATACATCGCTTTGCTAAACAAATGCGAAGCGAAGTACAAAGCGTTACGCGTAACAAAGGTCGGAACGTTTAACACCGATTCGTTTTGTACAACACTCTGATAAAGAATCGTATTATCCAATCGGAATTTCCCCAAAGCAAATTCTTTTTCCAATTTCACCTTTAAATATTGTATATTCCCTGAATACTGCACAGGGAGGGACTGCCCACGAGCCACCGTAGTAGGTGCTTGTACTTGGAAAAAAGTGTAATTATTTATATTTGAAACACTTACCGAAGCATTTCCCCATTGGGTTTTTAAATCTCCGTAGAGCGTTTGTTTGTTTTCTTTATCAAAAGAACTATAATTGTCCCAATTATAATTCTTATAATCACTTTGGTACAACAAAAAATTGAAGTTTGGCATCGCCGATTGCAAACTTATTCCTGCTGTAATGCTATTTTTTTCATCGAAATTATAGGACAAATTACCGTGCAGTTTCGTGCCTGTCATTTTGCCTACGAACGTCTGTTCGCCGTGAGCATCAATGGCAAAACCTGCTATTTTTTTGTGCCATTGCAAGGCTAAACTGAGGTCTGTGTCCTTAATTTGGTGGCGTTGTAATACCCCTGAATTATAAAACGCATTACGAAAGAAATAGTTATAAAAATACGCATTTCCATAAACGAAGGTTTTCCCCAGATAAGGCAGTTCGAGTTCCGCACCTACGGTGTTAATCATTTTCTGTAACTGCATTCGGTCGCTTATATTTGCGGATACGTAAGCATCTCCAAAGAACTCATTTACAGTAGATTGGTTAAATTTATAGTATTCCGTTTCGTATAAAAATCGATGCCGTAGACGTATTTGTTTGTAAGAAGCCAACGAATCACGATTGCGTAAAAAAGCGTAATCTTGCTGAAAGAAATAGCGTTTACTTTCACGTAAATTTGTAGCATCCGATAGGTTTACGTCAATTACGGCTCTGTTTTTAAATTGTTCATCACCCGATTCAAATTGCTCGACAGAGGTAAGTCCGCCATTTTCTTGACTTTCAATGTCGTGTCCTGCATAATGAGCAAAAATGGTGTACTTTTTATTAGGCGAAATATATGAACCTCCGATTCTTAAATTTCCGTTGCTGACCAAAATTCGCTGGTATTTCCCCAAAGAACGAAGCCCTTTATACGCCACAAAAATATTCAAATTAGGTTTTAAATTTACTGAAAATAAAGAATTTAGCATCTGTCCCTGCTCCATTCCTGTTTTATAAGTAAATTCTGTATAAGGTCTGGGAAGCAAATAATATTTAACCTCTTCGGGAGTTAAATAAAGCTGTTTTTTAGCTTCGGCTCCCATTGAGGCGAGGTAGTCCTGTTGTGTATAATCATAAGCCATCGTATTGTAAGGCTGTCCCATATTTGAAAAGGGCATTTTTCCGAACATATCCTTCTGCCAAGCATTATTTTGGTAATACTTTTTAATGGTCATTGTTGTATCAACTGCCGTAGTATCACGCATATAGCTGATAATTTTGTAGTCATTGGCAGTAAAAGTGATGCTGTCTTTCTTTTTAGGAGAACGCATTGATTTAAAGGTAACTCCTTCTTTTTTAGTTCCGTCTTTATTTGTATCTTCCTGAGCCATAATCTGAAAGGAGGAAAACAACATCAAAAAGATATATATATATTTCAAATTCATTTTTATTGTTCTTACAGATTAAAACAATGTCCCTTGTATGTTTGGGCTAATTCTTCCTAAGTGCTTGTATGCCAATTCCGTAACTTCTCTACCACGTGGTGTTCTGATGATAAACCCTTCTTGGATAAGAAATGGCTCGTAAACCTCTTCAATAGTTTCGGCACTTTCCGAAACCGCCGTAGCCAACGTGGTAATTCCCACAGGTCCGCCTTTGAATTTATCAATGAGCGTGGTAAGGATTTTGTTATCCATTTCGTCCAATCCGTGAGCATCAACGTTAAGAGCTTTCAGCCCAAATCGCGTAATTTCCATATCAATCTTCCCATTGCCTTTGATTTGAGCAAAATCTCGGATTCGCCGTAATAAAGCATTGGCAATACGTGGAGTTCCTCGACTGCGACTCGCCAACTCAATCGCCGCTTCCATCGAAATCGGCACTTTCAGTATTGAAGCACTTCGCTGTATGATGTCGGCAAGTAATTCGGTGGTATAATATTGCAATCGGCTTTGGATTCCAAACCTCGCCCGCATCGGAGCTGTAAGCAACCCCGAACGAGTAGTCGCCCCAACTAATGTAAATGGATTCAGATTGATTTGCACCGTTCGAGCATTGGGACCTGATTCTATCATAATATCGATTTTGTAATCTTCCATTGCGGAATAGAGGTACTCTTCCACTACGGGACTCAATCGGTGTATTTCGTCAATGAACAACACATCGCGTTCTTGCAAATTGGTCAAAAGTCCTGCCAAATCACCAGGTTTATCAAGCACAGGACCCGAAGTAATTTTGATGCCTACGCCCAATTCATTGGCTAAAATATGAGCCAATGTTGTCTTTCCCAACCCTGGTGGTCCGTGAAAAAGCGTATGGTCAAGAGCTTCACCTCGCATATTGGCTGCCTTAACGAATACTTTCAGATTCTCCAAAACAGCTTCCTGCCCCGCAAAATCGTCAAATGACAGCGGTCGTAAAGCACGCTCAATATCCAATTCCTGAGCCGAATAATTTTCTTTATTTGGATTTAAGTTTTTGTTCATTTTTGTTACTTTATCGTACAAAAGAACTTTTCAGTAATTCATCACTGACTTTTGTAAGGTTACAAAGATATTATATATTATGGTATATACAAAATAATCGGGGTATGTATCTATTTTTTTATTATCTTTACCCTGTTTTTATAACTTTTTTTAACGATAAAATGAATATATTTAAAGAATTAACCCCGAAAATCGCAGCTATTTGTGAGCAAAAAAATGTATTACGAAAAGAAAAATTACAATCAATTTGTGATTTATTACAAACCGAAGTGGAACATTATAATTGGGTCGGTTTCTATTTTGCAAATCACCAAAACCAAACATTACATTTAGATACTTTCGCAGGAGAACCTACGGAACATACCGTAATTCCCTTTGGCAAAGGCATTTGCGGACAAGTAGCCGTCTCTAACCAAAACTTTGTAGTTCCCGATGTGAAAGCACAAAATAATTATATAGCGTGTAGCCTCACCGTTAAGTCAGAAATCGTTATTCCTCTGTTTGTCAACGGAATAAATATAGGACAAATCGATATAGACTCACATACGCTTGACCCCTTTACTGATGAAGATATTCGCTTTTTAGAATTTGTAAACTCAGAAGTAGCTAAGCTATTTTAAAAAACAACAATAAAGTCTCCAAAAAATAAAATTTTGCGAATTTCAATTTTTCGGAGACTTTATATTCTATGTGTTATGTTAAAAATCTACCCCTTCACTTTGTTCATAAGACTCAAGGTATATCTTTTGGATTTGTTCCCAATCAGTAGTAGCTAAAGAATAAATAATCCAAATCACAACTAAAATATTGATAGCCAAAGCTATATAAGAAAGTATTTGAGCTGTTTTAAGATTTTCTATCCCAAAGTATTTTGATGGATTTTTTTGATAGGCTTTCATTTTATTACTAACCAAAATTACAGCAATAACCGCAGGAATAAGTCCTATTGCACAACACAAAGAGAAAACAATTCCTATTACAACAAGTACTATAATTGTTGTTGTCTCTATTTTTTGTTTCGCTTCAGAATTTCCAAAATTCAAACTAAAATTATTATTTTCTTCCATAATATCTAAAAAAATATAGTTTTAAATTAAAAATATTTCAAAAATGGTTTCACTTCATCTATTGGGATTTTGACTTCAAAACTTCCTGCTACATACGGAGCTATCTCGTACGGATTGTAATACAAAATCAAATACTTATCTGAAAAACCTACATTTTGTGGCAAATGAAATTTGTCATCATCAAACCAAAATCCTTTTTCATTAAGGCTCTCAGATGGATTGATGTTTTGTTCTTTTTTAAATTGATTTTCAGCAACTTGTAACACCTTTGAAAGGTCTGTAAATAACTTATCATTACCAATAAGTTCTCCATTTGAAACATCAAAATTCAGTAGTACAGAGGAAGAAATTCCGTGAGCTCCACCCGTATAAGAATAACGTGATGAAACTACAGAAATTATTTTTTCATTTTGAAAAGAAATACTATCATTCAAAATAAGTTCATAAGCTGCGATTTCAGGAAAATATTGATGCAAATTATTGTAATCTTTCATAAAACTTTCCAAACCTTGTTCAACGGTAACTCCTGTAACATCCAGAGAATCAGTCTGGTTACTTAATAAAAAATTAACCACTTGCGTTTCTATTTCTTTGTTGAAATTATCCGCAAATTTGCTTGGTCTTTTACAAATTAAATAATTCAAATTAATAGAAAGGCAGTCTTCTTCGCAATTTTCTAAATTATTTTTTCCGTAAATTTAGGCTTATCAGAGCAAGCTACAACAAAAATTAAAAGAAAGATTAATAGAATTTTTCTCATACGTAATTAACTATATATTAATAGGTTTTCTTTTGAACGTAAATATTTCGGCATACCATAGCCGAAAGTGTAATATTTTTTTTATGAACTGAAACAATCATCGAATTATCGAATTTTTCTTTACTAATTACAGTAATTTCGTCTCCCAAAGCAATAGATACTTTATTGAGGTAAAGCAAAAAATCTTTAGATGTATTTTTCACTGCAATACAAATTCCATTTTCATTTTCATCAAGCTCACTTAGTGGCATTTTGATTGTTTTTTCAAACTTTCCTTCTTTGTTTGGAATAGGGTCGCCGTGAGGGTCTATTTCTGGATAGCCTAAAAACTCATCTAAACGCTCAATAAGTTTCTCGGACTCAATATGCTCCAATTCTTCGGCTATTTCATGTACCTCATCCCACGAAAAATTTAGTTT
>JAUNHN010000091.1 GCA_030523915.1 Capnocytophaga sp.
TTGAGTTAAGTTTTTTACCCCAAAAATATTAAATATATTAAAAGGAAAATACACCATAATATAATATATTAACTTCAAAGAAAAGGATAAAAAAATCAGATTCTTTTTTTATAACTTGCTTAACATCAGTTTGTTTTTGTTTTGAAAAATAAAAAATAGCAATAATTATTGTGCTATGTCTAATATTTTTCGTACATTAGCCCGTTGATTTAAAATAAGAAAATAGTAAACATTAATTATGACAGAAGGAGAAAAACTCATTCCCGTAGATATTGGTGATGAGATGAAATCCGCTTACATTGATTATTCAATGTCGGTAATCGTGTCGCGAGCATTGCCTGATGTTCGTGATGGTTTAAAACCTGTACATCGCCGTGTTTTGTTTGGGATGTATGAATTAGGAGTACTAAGTAATAGAGCTCATAAGAAATCTGCGAGAATCGTAGGGGAGGTACTCGGTAAGTATCACCCGCACGGAGACTCGTCTGTATATGACACTATGGTGCGTATGGCACAAGAGTGGAATATGCGTTATATGCTTGTCGATGGGCAAGGTAACTTCGGTTCGGTAGACGGAGACTCACCAGCAGCGATGCGTTATACAGAGGCTCGTATGCGAAAAATATCAGAAGAATTACTTGCTGATATTGATAAAGAAACCGTAGACCACCAGTTTAATTTTGATGATACTTTACAAGAACCTACTGTACTTCCTACACGTATACCTAACCTTTTGGTGAACGGTTCGTCAGGGATTGCCGTAGGGATGGCTACCAATATGGCTCCGCATAACCTAAGCGAAGTGGTAGACGGAACTATTGCGTATATTGATAGTCCTGATATTGAAGTAGATGAATTGATTAAATACATCAAAGCTCCTGATTTTCCTACTGGGGGAATTATTTATGGCTATGAAGGAGTTCGTGAGGCTTTCAAAACAGGACGCGGACGCGTAGTGATAAGAGCTAAGGCTGATATTCAAGAAGTTAACGGAAAAGAATGTATCATTGTTACAGAAATTCCGTATCAAGTGAATAAAGCCTTGATGATTAAACAAACAGCAGACCTTATCAAGGAAGGAAAGTTAGATGGTATTTCTGATGTGCGTGATGAATCATCAGGAAGGGGAGGTATGCGTATCGTTTATATGCTCAAACGCGATGCAGTGCCTAATGTAGTTCTGAATAACTTGTTCAAACACACAGCGTTACAATCTTCATTCAGTGTTAATAATATTGCACTTGTAAACGGGCGTCCGCAATTATTGAATCTAAAAGATTTGATTCATAATTTTGTAGAACATCGTTACGATGTGGTATATCGCAGAACGGAATTCGAACTTCGCAAAGCCAAAGAAAGAGCTCATATTTTAGAAGGATTAATCATAGCTTCGGATAATATAGATGAAGTAATAGCGATTATTCGTTCATCGGAAAGCCCTGATGAGGCTCGTACACGATTGATGGAGCGTTTTGAACTTTCTGAAATTCAGTCACGTGCCATTGTAGAGATGCGACTTCGTCAGCTTACAGGTCTTGAACAAGATAAATTACGAGCCGAATATGATGAACTTGTAAAACTTATCGTGGATTTGGAAGATATTTTGGCTCGTAAAGAACGTCGTACCGAAATTATCAAAACGGAACTTTTGGAGGTAAAAGAAAAATATGGTGATGCTCGTCGTTCACAAATAGAATATGCAGGAGGTGAATTCAGCGTAGAGGATATGATTCCTGATGAAACAATGGTGATTACCATCACACATGCAGGTTATATCAAGCGTACTTCACTGAACGAATACAAAACTCAAAATAGAGGAGGAGTAGGGCAGAAGGCTTCAAATACTCGCGACCAAGACTTTTTGGAACATCTATTTGTAAGTTCGAATCACCAATATATGCTATTCTTCACTCAGAAAGGAAAATGCTTCTGGATGCGTGTTTATGAAATCCCTGAAGGAAGTAAAACCGCCAAAGGAAGAGCTATTCAGAACCTTATCAATATAGAACAAGACGATAAAGTTAAGGCTTTTGTAAGTGTACAAAATCTTAAAGATGAGGAATATATCAATAATAATTATTTGATTATGACTACAAAACAAGGTATTGTTAAGAAAACCTTGTTAGAGCAGTATTCTCGTCCGCGTCAAAACGGAATCAATGCCATTACCATAAAAGATGGAGATGAATTGTTAGAAGCCAAATTAACTTCAGGAAAAAGCCAGTTGATGTTGGCAGTAAAATCAGGTCGTGCTATTCGTTTTGGAGAGGAAAAAGTTCGTGCCGTAGGGCGTAATTCACAAGGAGTTCGAGGTATTGATTTAGATATTGAAAATGATGAAGTTATCGGAATGATTGCTATCGAAAATCCGTCAGAAGAAACGGTATTAGTGGTTTCTGAAAATGGTTACGGAAAACGTTCTTATATTGACGAGCCTGAAACAGGAGAAGCCGTATACAGAATTACGAATCGCGGCGGAAAAGGAGTGAAAACTATTTCTATTACAGAAAAAACAGGTAACTTAGTGGCAATAAAAAGTGTATTAGCGGGCGAAGATTTGATGATTATCAATAAATCGGGTATTGCTATTCGCTTACCGATAGATGATTTGCGTATTATGGGACGTGCTACACAAGGTGTCCGACTTATCAATATCAAAGGAAATGACTCCATAGCAGCCGTAGCCAAAGTAATGAAAGAAGAGGAAGAAGAAGTAACTCCTGAAGAAAGTGAAAATTCAAATATAGAAACGGAAGAATAATTTTTTTGTACAAAACTTTGTCTTAATAAATTCATTTTGGCAAAGTTTATGTACATAGAAAATAATAAACTAAAAAAATATAAAATAACATTCAAAAACAAATCAAATGAAAAAACCATTATTAATTGCTTCAGCACTATTAGTGTCAGCTGTTGCGTTCGGGCAAAAAAAAGAACTCAAAGAAGTTGAAAAACAGATTAAAAAAGGAGATTTGGCAGCAGCCAAAACCGCTTTAGAACAAATCAAAGGTACAGCTACAGCAAGTAAAGAATTTGCTCCTCAATACTATTTTTTAGATGGTCAATTAAATTTGGCTAATGCTAAGAAAAAAGTAAATGTGAGTTCATCTCTGCAAAATGCAGCAGCTTCATTTGCTAAAGTAACAGAATTAGAAGGTCCAAAAGGAAAACACGCTGCTCAAATGGAACCGTTATTGAATGAAGCTACTGACATAGCTTTCAAACAAGCCCAAGATTCGTACGAACGTAAGGATTTCAAAAATGCTACAACGGCTTTTGAACAAGTGTATCGCCTAAGTCCAAAAGATACTGTGTATCTGTACAATGCAGCTGCCGTAGCTGTTCAAGACAAAAACTACGATGCTGCTTTGAATTACTACAAAGAGTTAAAATCTTTGAATTACGACGGAACTGAAACTCTTTACTATGCTAAAGAAAAACAAACAGGTAAGGAAGAGCTTTTCGCTAATAAAAATCAACGTGATTTGATGGTTAAAGGAGGTTCACACGTAAGTCCACGAACTGAAAAAACACCTTCAAAACGTGCTGATATTATCAAAAATATAGCTTATATTTATGTAGAACAAGGGAAAAATGATGAGGCTTTGGCAGCATTTGCAGAAGCTCGTAAATCATATCCAGATGATGCTAATTTAATTCTTCAAGAAGCTACAATCCATTTGCAATTAGATAATAAAGATAAATTCAAAGAACTAATGCAAGAAGCTGCTAGATTAGAACCTAAAAATGCTGATTTACAGTACAATATAGGGGTTATCAATATGCAACAAAACAATCTTGAAGAGGCTCGTAAAGCGTTCAATCAGGCTCTAAGCATTAAACCTGACTATGCTGATGCAGTTCTTAATATTTCTACTACGTATATTACAGAAGGAAATGCTTTGGTAGAAGAAATGAACTCATTAGGAAATTCAAAAGCTGATACTCAAAAATATGAAGAATTGAGACAGAAAAAAGATGGATTTTTCAAAAAAGGAGCTGAAATATTAGAAAACTATCACAAAACACAAGGGAAAAACGAAAATATTTTAGAACAATTAAAAAATATTTACGGAGCTTTAGGAGATAGTGCTAATTTCCAAAGAGTTAAAGGATTATTGGGGCAATAATTTTTTAAGTTATAGTTTTTAATAAAAGAGACGAAAAGTATGGTGAATAACTGTATTTTTCGTCTCTTTATATTTTGAATGGCTACGAATAAGTTGATTCCTTGAAACTTTTCGGGCATCTATTTTCTATTTTCAACTTTTAATTCTATCTTTGCCCCGATTTTCTAAGAAACTAAAAATGCAAATTGAAGTACTAAAATCTAAAATTCACAGAGTTACTGTTACAGGAGCAGATTTGAATTACGTAGGTAGCGTTACCATTGATGAGGATTTGCTCGATGCTGCTAATATGATTGAAGGAGAGAAAGTGGCTATCGTGAATGTAAATAATGGTGAGCGATTAGAAACTTATATTATCAAAGGAAAGCGAGGTTCTGGTGATATAGTTCTGAATGGGCCTGCTGCTCGTAAAGTACAACGAGGCGACATCATTATTATTATTTCATACGGAATTATGGATTTTGAACAAGCTAAAACCTTTAAACCTTCCATCATTTTTCCGAATGAAAAAACGAATAAAATAGAATAGAAAGAGCGTTGATTATCAATGTTTTTATATAAAAATGAAACTTATTAAAATTATCGTTCCACTTGTTTTAGGTTGTTTTTTATGTTGGTACGCATATAGCCAATTTACAGAAGAACAGCTTCGTGAAATCAAAGAGAAATTTTTCAAAGCAGATTATTTTTACGTTGGATTATCGGTTTTTTTAGGTTTTTTAAGTCATATTTCGAGAGCTTTGCGATGGCAATTATTGCTTACTCCATTAGGGTATAGAGCCAAAGCGGGCAATCGTATAATGGCGGTTTTTATCGGTTATTTGGTAAATATAACGATTCCTCGTTCGGGCGAAATTTCAAGAGCTTTGGTCATTAACCGATATGATAATGTCCCTTTTGATAAATCATTCGGGACTATTATTTCAGAAAGAGTTATTGATGTTATCTTATTGTTATTATTCACATTATCAGCTTTTTTAATTCAATTTGAACTGATAAGTGATTTTCTTCTTTCCAAAATTCCTTTCCAAAAATTATTATTGATAGGCATAGTTGGGATTGTTGCAGTAGGCTTCTTTTTGTGGTGGCTTTACAAATCTAAGAATTCTTTTACGAATAAAATTAGTAACTTTTTACTTGGGCTTAAAGAAGGCATTTTTTCGATTGTAAAATTAAAACAGCGAAAAGTTTTCATATTTCACACGATTTTTATTTGGACAATGTACTTTTTTATGTTTTACGTTGCATTTTTTGCATTACCCGAAACCAGTGAAGTAACATTTTCCACCGTGCTTACAGCTTTTGTAGTAGGGAGTTTTGCCATTACGTTTACTAATGGAGGTTTTGGCTCGTATCCATTTTTTATTGCCGAAATTTTATTTCTATTTAGCATTCCGTTAGTAATTGGGACGGCTTTGGGGTGGATTATGTGGGTCTCTCAATTCTTTATGACTTTATTTTTTGGTGGTATTTCCTTTATTTTATTGCCTTTGCTTAATAAAAGAATATAAATCTTGGATAAAACTATACCTATAAAATTTCTATACAGAGGGAGAGTTTAAAACACTTTTTCCTAAAATAATTTCTTTTCCAGCCACAGATTTTGTGAAAATCAAATAGTTATCGCCTCCTTCTTTGATTTTATATTTCTTTTTGAGTTCTTCTACTGAAAGAGGATAGTTTTTAGCAATGAGTTTGTATTTGCCTCCTTTTTCGATATTTTTTGCAGAAATTACTTCCGATTTGAGTATACGACCTGAAAAATTGGATATTTTTTCATCAGAAGTGTACAAATGTGTATTAGGATGTAGTTTTTCTAATCCAAAATGAGAAGCAATGTAATTAAAAGCTCCCGATTTGAGTAAAGCATTATTCGGAATATAGATGAATTCTTTAGTTTTTGAAAAAATAACATCTTTTTTATTCATTTCATCGAAGAAAAATGTAAAAATAGGTTCTTCGCTTGCCAAATTAATACACCTACATTGGATTTTTCCGTTTTTATGTTTATTTTGTTTAACAAAAACTTCTTTGACTTCATTTTTAACAGCGATAATATCAATTGATTCCACAAAAAGAAGCGTTTGAAGCAAATAAGTTAAATCAATTAGCGGAGAAAGTTTCACCAATATTTTATCTGAAATATTCCATAATTGCGGTTGTAATTCCAATAGGTTAGGGGAGAGGTCTTCCAATAAAAATTTCTTTTTGTTCTGTGAATCACGGCGTGCAGGGTCAATATAGATTATATCATATTTTTGTTGGTTTTCTGCCAAAAAATCAAGTACATTTTGTTGGTAAAAATTGGCTTTCCGACCTAAAATTTGCCAATTGTGTTTCACTAATGTTAAAAGTTCTGTGTTTTGCTCTACCAAATGGACTTCTTCAAAGTTTCTGGAAATAAAAAAAGCATCTATTCCCAATCCGCAAGTAAGGTCTAAAAAACGTTTTCCTGAAAGATTAATCGACTTAAATTCAGCTGTTTGCTGTGATGAGGCTTGTTCTAAATTCAAGTGTGGAGGAAAGATAATATTTTCGAATTGTAAAAAAGGAAATTTCTGTCGAGCTATATTCCGTCCTACAATCTGTTGTGCTAACTCTTTGTTGCTAACAGACTCAAAAATAGGCTTTTTGAGTAGTAATTCGGAAATATTTATGTCCAAATTGGCAAGTATAAATGACTGAATTTTCGGGTCTAAAATATCCATTTAATAAAGTTTTATGTAAATATCACAGATTCCCCTTCCATTAGAAAGGGGTAAGTGATAGGGTAGGGGCAACTACGAAAATTTATCCTAATTTACTGTAAAAGAGATTTTTATTGAAAAAAAACTTAAAATTCTTTCATTTTTGTAGCCAAAGTTTCAATAAATTTTGAAATAGGACTTTTTATCATCATAGCCATCATTGGGTTGAAGCTCCCTTCAAAGAGTAATTGCACTTCACATTGATTTTCAGCTATTTCTGTAATATTTGTCGTTAGTGTAAAAGGAATTTTATCACTTTTTGCTCCTAAAATTATTTGCGAATAAGGTGTGTTTGATTTCTTTTGTAATGCGATTTCAGGCATTCCTTTCAAGGCAAAAACAAACGAATCTTTATCAATCACTTCAAACTTGCTAACAGATTCGGGCATTAATTTTTCAAAATTATTGACATCTTCCAGCATAGCAAACAATGTCTGCTGACTTTTGGGAACAATGACTTTGGGACTTTCTAAATTCATTTTTTATATATTTAATTTTAAAAATTAATAAATTATTGTCTCCATTGCGATGGATTTTCACGCCATTCTTTGAGTGTAGACAATTCATTTTCAGTTATATAACCTATTTTCAAGGCTTGGGTTAATAGATTTTCATAATCGCTTAGCGTGTATAGCTCTACTTTTTCGTTGGCAAAATTGGTATGTGCCAAATCAAATCCGTAGGAGAAAATCGCAATCATTCCCAATACGTTTGACTGGCTGTCTTTCAAGGCTTTAACTGCATTGAGGCTGCTCATTCCTGTGCTGATAAGGTCTTCGATGACGATGACATTTTGATTGGCTTCTAAAAGTCCTTCGATTTGGTTTTGTCTGCCGTGTTTTTTAGGTTCGGGACGTACGTAGATGAAAGGCAAATCCAAGAGGTTTGCTACCAACATCCCGATACCGATTGCCCCTGTGGCTACCCCTGCTACTACTTCCGCTGTCGGAAATTTTTCTTTAATTTGCGTTGCCATTTGCGAAGCTACAAAATTCCGAACCTCTGTGTATGAGAGGATTATGCGATTGTCGCAATAAATTGGCGATTTCCAACCCGAAGCCCACGTAAAAGGATTTTCAGAATTCAATTTTATTGCTTTAATTTGCAATAAAAAATCAGCTGTTTTTTGTGCTGTGTTACTATTTAAAACCATTTTGTTTATGTATGAAATTTTTGTAAATGATAAAACGATTGTTCTAACGAGCGTTGAACAGACAAATATAGAAGAAAATAATAACAATATCAAATATTTTCCTTTAAAAAAGGAAATTACTATCGAATTTCTTATTTCGGAACTTGATAAAAAGGACGTTGATAAAATCTACCTCTATCATCCGAAAGAGGAAAAACTTTTAAAGAAATTCAAAAAGAAAATTACAACCATAAAAGCAGGTGGCGGTATCGTAACCAACGCACAGGGCGAAATTCTGTTTATGAAACGAAATGGTAAGTGGGATTTGCCCAAAGGAAAAAAGGAAAAAGGGGAGAATATTGCCGTTTGTGCCTTACGTGAAGTGGAGGAGGAAACAGGAGTTAAAAAGCTGAAAATCATTCGTTTTAATACCATTACGTACCATATTTTTAAGCGTGATGGCGAGTATTTCCTGAAAGAAACCTATTGGTATGATATGTTTACCAAGTACAAAGGAAAACTAACACCCCAAGCCGAAGAAGACATCGAAAAAGTACGCTGGAAACCAACCTCCGAAGTACCAACATTGCTTAAAAATTCATATCGGAGTATTCAAAAAATATTTGTCGGTACAACCGACAGCGAGTTAGTTAATTAATTGTCTGTTAAATTTTTAATGCGTAGCAACAAATGAAAAAAAACATACTTTTAGCCTTACTTTCAGGGATTTTGTTAGCTATTTCGTGGCCTACCTACGGTTTTGCGATATTTATTTTTACCGCATTTGTACCTTTATTATTTGCTGAGCAACACATTCGCCAAACTTACAAACATACCAAACGCAAAGTGTTTGTTATCAGTTATTTATCGTTTTTAATTTGGAATGTAATTACCACTTGGTGGATATGGCATTCAACAAAAGGAGGGGCGATTTTTGCGATTTTAGCCAATACGCTATTAATGACGATTGTTTTTCTATTTTATCATATCGTGGCAAAACGAATGGTTCAAAAAGTGGCTCTTATCTTCTTGATTTCTATATGGTTATCGTTTGAAAAGTTCCACCTAACGTGGGACATTTCGTGGACGTGGCTGAACTTAGGAAACGTATTTTCAGAATATCCAACGTGGGTACAATGGTATGAATATACGGGAACTTTTGGAGGAACATTATGGGTTTGGCTTATAAATATAGTGTTGTTTTTGTATGTAAATGCGTTTTTTGAAACCAAAAATAGAAAAATATTAGCCAAAGGTGTAGGAATTTCGGTTTTAGGGTTTGCAATTCCAGTTATTTTTTCGTATTTTGTGTATTTTAACTATAAAGAAACTGAAAATCCGATAGATGTTGTTGTTTTACAGCCCAATATTGACCCATATCACGAAAAATATCATACTTCAAACGCAGAAATTGCTAATTTGTTAGTAAATTTATCTCAAAAAAACTTAGATGATAAGGTAAATTTTCTAGTTACACCTGAAACTGTTTTTGGTGATT
>JAUNHN010000092.1 GCA_030523915.1 Capnocytophaga sp.
GTTAAAATTCGTTAATATTGTAATTTAAAAATTATTTTTAGTTTAAACATCAAAAAAAACAAAGATATGAAACTGATAGCAAAAGCCAGTATCTAAATACAAAAACCATCTTCTTTTGTGTTTGAATGGATTATAAATCCAGATTATATGACCCACTATTTTATTTCAAAAAGTAGTGGCATTATGGAAGTTGGAAAAGTTTTAATGTGGGAATTTCCCGAATTTTCAGGTGAATTTCCTGTGAAAGTTACCGCAATTACGCCCAATAAATCTATTTCGTTTATTTGGGACGAAGAAACCGTTGTTACCATTGAGTTAGAAGACCAACCCAACGGAACTATGGTGGTAAAAGTAGCAGAAGACGGAAAACCTTTCTCTGAGGAAAATATCCAATGGGCATTGGGCAACACCGAAGGCTGGGCGAATTTCCTAGCTTGTATGAAAGCCTACCTTGAATATGGTGTGGAACTCAGAAAAGGAGCGTTTGATTTTAAGAAATGACATTTTAAGGAAAAATAACGAGTTGTTTTTTAACGCCAATAATTGAAAATTTTGAATTTGTAAAGTCCTACAAAAGCCTAAAAAAATAGTTCTTTGGTCGCTGAATGATTTGGTTGCTATCGGAGGCGTTGAAAAACTTTCTCGGTTGGAAAGTTGTCTATTTCAGGCGAACACAAGCATAGAAACAACCTTGATTTCTCGCTCCTTAAAACGCTTAAAAACCTAAAAAATTAACCGAGTTTCTGCAAAGCGATAATCTCATAAAAACATTGAAAACTATGCGAATTCAATATGATGTGTCGTATAAGCAGATTTTTAAGGAGAAAAGAAATCGGTTGAAAAAAATATGGAAGGTTTTCTATCCATAATCTTGGAGTAAAAATAACTTATTGAGATTCTTGATGATAAAATCAAGTGTACAACTTCTCAATTTAGTACTATGAGTGTTTTTTTGTTCAATTAGTTTTGTTTGTATTAAACTAATTGATATATTTGCCATTTCAGAGTAAAACGACTTAATACACACATTATGGTTAAACATTTCATCAATAGACCCGTATTATCTACCGTAATTTCAATATTGATAATCATTCTTGGGGTGCTTGGAATTTCGTCCTTGCCTATCTCTCAATATCCTGATATTGCACCTGTTACGGTGTCGGTTTCTACCACATATACGGGGGCTAATGCCGAAACGGTGATGAAATCCGTGGTGATTCCGCTCGAAGAACAAATCAACGGCGTGGAAAATATGGACTACATCACTTCCACCGCTACCAACAACGGTTCGGCGAGTATCAACGTCTACTTTAAACAAGGTACCGACCCCGATATTGCCGTAGTAAACGTGCAGAACCGCGTAGCTCGGGCAAATTCTATCTTGCCCAGCGAGGTAACTCGTGCTGGGGTGATTACCCAAAAGCAAAATACAGGGGCTTTGATGTTCCTTTCGTTTTATTCCGAAAATCCGAAGTTGGACATCAACTTTGTTCATAACTATATGAATATCAACGTGATTCCTGCTTTGAAGCGAATCAGCGGTGTGGGTGATGCTACTGCCTTTGGGGTAAAAGACTATTCGATGCGGGTTTGGCTTCGACCTGAAAAATTAGCCGCTTATGGGTTGAATCCGTCTGAGGTTTCCAACGCCATTACCGAGCAAAGTAGGGAGGCAGCCGCAGGTACTTTGGGGCAGAATTCAGGCGAAACGTACGAGTATGTAATTCGCTACAAAGGAAAATACAGTGAAGTAGAAGAGTACGAAAACATCGTGATAAAGGCTTTGGACGGCGGTCGAATACTTCGGCTTAAAGACGTGGCAGACATTGAGTTAGGCTCGTATTCGTACGCAGGTTTTGCCGAAAATAACGGTTTCCCAGGGGTGGCAATGGGGGTGTTTCAGACCCCAGGCTCGAACTCCCGTGATGTGATTAACGATGTGAAAAAATTCCTTGAAGAAGCCGCTCCGTCTTTTCCAGAGGGAATCAAATATTCCATTAATATGGATTCTAACGAGTTCCTCGATGCCTCAATAGACAAGGTGGTAACGACACTTTTGGAAGCCTTCGTTTTGGTGTTTTTGGTGGTGTATATCTTCTTGCAAGACTTCCGTTCTACGTTGATTCCTGCCATTGCCGTGCCTGTTTCGATTATCGGTACATTCTTCTTTCTCAATCTGTTAGGCTATTCGATTAATATGCTTACGCTCTTTGCGTTGGTACTCGCCATCGGAATTGTGGTAGACGATGCCATTATCGTAGTGGAAGCCGTACACGCCAAAATGGAGCATTCGCATCAGTCGGCAAAATCGGCAACTATTTCGGCGATGAACGAAATTACTGGGGCGATTATTTCGGTTACTTTGGTGATGGCGGCGGTGTTTATTCCCGTTACGTTTATCACAGGAAGTACGGGCGTTTTTTATAAGCAATTCGGAATTACGCTTATCATTTCTATTGCGATTTCGGCGGTTAATGCCTTGACGCTCAGTCCTGTACTCTGTGCTTTATTCTTAAAACCACACGGCGATAAGGCGTATGAACAAAAGGGTTTTATGGGGAAATTCTTCCATAAATTCAACCTTGCTTTTGATGCGGCGACCAAGCGTTACGGAAAGACATTTACTTTTTTCCTTCGCCATAAATGGGTTACGTTGGTGCTGTTTTTAGTGGCAGGAGGGGTGCTTTTTTGGTCGAACAAAGAGATGAAAAAAGGATTTATTCCGAATGAAGATACAGGATTTTTCTTTGCCAATATTGAGCTAATTCCTGGGGCTTCGATGGAGCGAACCGCCAATATAGCACGTGAAGTTCAGGCGAGACTCCGAAAAATCGAAGGTGTAGACCGCGTTACGATTGTTACAGGGCGAAGCATCATTTCTGGGGCAGGAAGCAATTACGCATTTAGTTTCGTGAGGCTGAAACCGATAGCCGAGCGTATTAGCAATCCTGCTCAAAACATTCAGACGATAATCGGAAAGGCGTTTGCTTCGGTGGGCGATATTGCCGATGCGAAAGTGATATTTTTCCAACCACCAGCGATTTCAGGTTTCGGAATGAATTCAGGTTTTTCGATGGTGCTTTTGGACAAACAAGGAGGCGAAATTTCGGAACTGAACGAAACTACGCAGAAATTTCTCCAAGAAATCGGAAAAAGACCTGAAATTCAGTACGTTCAGACTTCGTTCAACGTGAATTATCCGCAGTACGAACTCTCGATGAATGTAGAACGAGCGGCACAATCGGGCGTATCGGTAAGCGGAATTTTGTCGGTGTTGCAGAACTACATCGGAGGGCTGTACGCTACGGATTTTACCAAATACGGAAAGCAATTCCGCGTAATGATTCAGTCGTTGCCCGAAGATAGGAAAAACTTGCAAAGCCTTGACGGACTGATGATTAAAACCAACTCGGGCGAAATGGCACCTGTGTCGCAATTTGTTACATTAAATCGTGTTTTTGGTCCTCAGAGTATCAATCGTTACAACTTGTTTACCTCAGTGAGCCTTTCGGGAGCCAACGCCGAAGGGTATTCGACAGGAGATGCCTTACAAGCGGTGCAAGAGGTGGCGGCGGAGACCCTCAGTACGAATTATGATATTGACTATACGGGAATGACGCGTGAGGAGCAAAAGGCAGGTTCTCAGACGATTATCATTTTTATGTTGTCGTTAGTGTTTACGTATTTTATCCTTTCGGCACAGTACGAGAGTTATTTATTGCCAATGGCGGTGATATGTTCGCTTCCGTTTGGGATAATGGGTGCGTATTTGGGGCAATGGCTTTTTGGGTTGGAGAACAATATTTACTTTCAGATTTCGCTGATAATGCTTGTAGGTTTGTTGGCGAAGAATGCGATATTGATAGTAGAATTTGCGGTTCAGCGGCGTAACGCAGGGGAGAGTTTGTCTCGTTCGGCGATAAGTGCGGCAATGGCGAGGCTTCGTCCGATATTGATGACCTCGTTTGCGTTTATCATAGGGTTGTTGCCGTTGGTATTTGCCAGCGGAGTAGGAGCGGCAGGAAACCGTTCGGTAGCCACAGGAGCGGTAACAGGTTTGCTGGTGGGGACTTTCATTGGGCTTATCACAATACCAGTTCTTTACGTTATTTTCCAATGGTTACAAGAGAAAATCTCTGGCAAAACTCGTAAACACGATGAGTTTACCGTACCTACGGAGAGTTATTAAATTACAAATGACTGAAAATAAAAAAGTTAGGCAATAAAATACTGCCTAACTTTTTCGTTTTTAACCCAATAATTAAAATTTTAAACCTACTCCTAATTGTATTTGCTGTGTTTTGGCTTTGTCGCTTCCAAAATCGCTAATATCAGCAAATCCCCAGACATAACGTCCATATATGAAAAATGGGGCTAAATTTATTTCTGCTCCCGTAACAAACGAAAAGTCAGAACCTTTGAAAAGTTTTTCTCCATTTTGCCATAAATTCTCGCTGCGGTTAGTTAAAACGCTGAATTGAGGTCCAGCAAGTACTGATATAAATCCATTTGGATTGAGTTTCAATAAAATAGGAACACTTAAATAATTAAGTTTTTTTCCTTTATCAAATTTATCATCCCAAACCGAAGAATATGAATCCTTAATGGTAGTGTTGGTTTGGTCAAATAAAAGTTCACCTTGTATAGCGAGTTTTCCTAAACCTACACTCACAAAACCTCCTAATTGGTATCCTAATTTGAACTGTTCTTTATAGGCAACTCCATCAAGTTTTCCTAAATTAGCTCCAGCCTTGAAACCAATATTGACTTGTGAATACGCATTTGTTGCAACAAACATCATAAATACCGTCGAAAAAGCTAAAATCATTTTTCTCATATCATACTAATTTAAAAATTATCAATAGTTATAGGACAATAATTGTACCAAAATAGAATTTTTACTTAAAATCAGCCATAGAATACGGAAAAATTGGATATGTATATGTATATTTTATGGAGAGTGTGTATTTATTATACTGAATAATATAAATTATTGGTAAATATAAGTCTTTTTGATTGAAAAGAAATTTGTATTTGATAGTTTTTATGGATAATTTCATTGATAAAAACGGATTTAAAATATTATAGTTTCCAAAGTTTTTATTTTTGACGTATGTAATAACTTATTTTTCAGTAAAATATGATTTTAGTTAAACAAAAGTTAAATACGAAAACTTTTTTTGTTTTAAAAGTTTTCTGCGTATCTTTGCCTCCGAATTAAGCAAATGATTATGAAAGAGCAAATCATAAAACAGGCGATGGAGGATTTTATGCTCTACGGATTTAAAACCTTTACGATGGACGACCTCGCAAGTAAGGTAGGGATTTCCAAACGTACACTTTATGAATATTATCCTTCAAAAACGGATTTGGTAGAGGCTTGTTTGACGCATTTTTTGGAAAATATTCAAGAAAATTGCCCTTTTGAAGGCGATGGAAATGTGATAGAAAACTGGTTTGCGTTCAAAGAAAAGTTTTTAGAGCGATATAAAATAACAAGCAATCGACCACTTTGGGAATTAAAAAAATATTACCGAACGATATATGACAAAATGGAAAGTCAGTTCAGAGCCTTTGATAATCAAAGAGTTGAAGAATTGGTTAAAGGCGGACAAGAGCAGGGATTTTTTCGTGAGGATATTGATGTAAAATTTGTAAAATCTTTTTTCTTTGGAATGAACAAAATGCGTGAAAATCCAGAAGTTTTTCCAGAAACAGAGTATTCTTTTAGGGAAACGCTCGGAGGTTTGATAGAAAGTTTTGTCCGAATTTTGGTAAATGAAAAAGGGCTTAGAGAATTAGAACGCATTTTAGCAGAAAAGAAAAATAGTTAATCCAATATAAATGAAGTACATAGCTACCGTTAGCCTGAGCATAGTTTGCACTGCAAGTATGTGCATTGAAGGCTAAACACAGAAGTATTAATAAAGAGTTGTAAAAAATATAAAAAACAGAAATAATATAGTAATGAAAAAAATAATATTCAGTGTTTTTGTGCTGATGGGAATGTGGTCTCAGGCACAGGAATTAACTCTAAAACAGGCAATTAGCTATGCCTTAGAGAACAAAGCCGATGCAGAAAAAGCACGTTTGGCAGTAGAGAAAAGTAACTACCAAATTCAGGAAGTTCGTGCCAATGCCTTGCCAAATATCTCAGCATCAGGGTCATTGATGTATAATCCTAAGTTACAGGCTACTTACATTGACGGAAGTTTTATAGGAATGGGTGGCGTAGTAAAAATGGAAATGGGACAGAAGTGGAACTCACAGGCTGCCGCTCAGCTTACGCAAGTGCTTTTTAATCAGTCGGTTTTTATGGGGCTTAAAGCGGCTCGTACTACGCGTGAATTTTATCAGCTGAATCAAGAACTTACTGAAAATCAGATAATTGAAAAAGTAGCGACTGCCTATTATCAAGTATATCAAACGCGGGAAGTTCTTAGCAATTTGGAAAATAATTTGGCTTTGACAGAAAAAACAGCAGGAGTAGTTAAAGGATTGTATGACAATGGTTTAGCAAAGAAAATTGATTTGGACAGAACCACAGTAGCTGTAAATAATTTAAAATCGGCTAAACAACAGGCTATCAATGGTTTACAATTAGCTGAAAATTCGCTTAAATTTATGATAGGAATGCCTATCGAGCAAACGATAACGCTCCCGAAAGGTGGTTTTGAGGCGGATTACGAAGTGTCTTTTGCTGAAAAAAATACAACGCAACGAATTGAAATTCAAGTTCTTGAAAAACAACGTGATTTGCTTGAAATCAATACAAAAGTACAAAAAGCGGGGTATTATCCTTCGCTCGCTTTCATAGGAAATTACGGTTGGCTTGGTATGGGACCTAAAAATCCGTTGTTTTATGGAGAGAAAAACAATGTGTATTGGTCTGATTATTCGTCAGTTGGATTGAGTTTGAACATACCAATATTTAGCGGTTTCGGTACAAGAGCCAAAGTGAAACAGGCTCAAAATGAGTTGCGAAGTTTGGAAGTAGACCTTAAAGACACTCGTTTGGCTATGGATTTGGCTTACGAAAATGCTAAAAATCAGATAACTAACAGCCTTCTGACGATTGAATCACAAAAGGAAAATGTTAAATTAGCAGAAGAAGTATTGGTAAATACACAAAATAATTATCAACAAGGGTTGGCTTCATTGACAGATTTGTTGGACTCAGAACGCTCATTGTCAGATGCTCGAAACAGCTATACGAACGCATTATTAAGCCATAAATTAGCTGAAATAGAGCTACTTAAATCAAAAGGAGAATTAAAAACATTAGGGAAATAATATACATAAAATTTAGAAATTTATACAAATGAAAAAGATAATAACAGTCATCGCGATAGTAGGTACGATAGGATTTGTAGCCTATAAATTATACGCTAATAAGGAGAAAAACGCACAAGAAGTAGCCATCGTAGCAGAAAAAAATGCACAAGTGGCGGTTCGTTCTGAGAAAGTTGTAAAAGAAAACGTAAGCAGTTTATTCATTGCTAACGGAACGTTTGTGGCTGCACAAGACCTAAATGTAGCTGCCGAAATGGGCGGTCAGGTTGTGAAAATCTACGTAAAAGAAGGAGATTTGGTAAGTGCTGGGCAAACTTTGGCACAAATCAAAGCTGATGCAACAAACGTAGGGCTGGAACAAGCGAAAGCAGTGCTTGAAAATGCTCAAAATGAGCTAAAACGCTTTGAAAGTGCTTACCAAACGGGAGGGGTTACACATCAGCAGTTGGAGCAAGTGCGTTTGCAGGTTAAAAATGCACAAGCGAGTTATAATTCAGCCCAGATTAATTCAGGATATTCGGTGGTTCGTTCTAAAATCAGCGGTATTGTAAGTAGCAAACAAGTGGAAGAAGGAACTTTTGTAGGAGCAGGAGCAACTCTTTTCAACGTAGTGAATATCAATGATTTAAAATTGAAAGTTGCTGTTGATGAGCATCAAATTTCACAAATTAAAGTAGGTGAAATGGCTAAAATTACGCCAAGTGTGGGCGGAAATACTATCGAAGGGAAGGTAACTTTCGTAGCACCAAAATCAAACGGAGCTTTGAAATTCCCCGTAGAAATTACCGTGTCAAACAAAGACAAATCGCTAAAAGCAGGAATGTATGCAACGGTACAGTTTGAATCAAGTGTAAATACAGAAAATCAAGTGCTTATAGTGCCAAGAACGGCTTTTGTAGGGAGTGTAAGTCAGAATAAAATTTTCAAAATTGTAGACGGAAAAGCGGAATTAGTAAACGTAAAAAGCGGACGTAATTTCGGTGATAAAGTAGAGATTTTGGAAGGTCTTTCTGAAGGAAATGAAGTAGTTACCAGCGGACAAATAAATCTGAATAACGGAACACCTGTGAAAATCGTTCAGTAGGGTAAAACAAAAATTACAAGCGTGAAAAAGATAACTTTTCTGTTAGCAATTTTTGTAGTGGGAATCGGATACGCCCAGCAGGAGCCTGATTCTTTGCCCATAGAAGTTCCGTCAAAATATCCAAAACGAAATTACATAGGGACATATCTTTCCAGAATGTGGGATTTAGATGATTTTGACCAACATAAAACGTTCACCCTTTCTACGTTTCAGCCGAATTATATGTTGCCTTTTCGCTGGTCATCGCCTTTTAATAGGCAACCTACGAATTTTAATCCCAACAAAGGTACGCCTGATTACAAAGAATATCAAGATGTTGAAATGATGTTTCAGGTTAGTTTAAAATCAAAAGTAGCACAAGATGTATTGGGAGAGGCAGACGTTTGGGTTGGTTTTACACAGGCATCGTATTGGCAGGTGTATAATGGAAACCTTTCGCGTCCGTTTCGTGAGATGAACTACGAACCCGAAGTGATGTTTGTGATGCCTTTGAACTTTTCGGCTAAGGATTTTCGGTGGCGAATGGTGGCAGTTTCTATCAATCATCAGTCTAACGGAAAGGAGCAAATACTTTCGCGTAGTTGGAACAGAATTATTGTAACTACGGCGGGGGAATGGCGTGATTTTATGTTTACCTTCAAAGGATGGTGGCGTTTTAAAGAGAAAGCCGATGAAGATGATAATCCGCAAATATTGGATTATATGGGCAGGGCAGAGTTTGGAATGATTTATCATAAAGGCAAACATACGTTTGGTTTAACTCATCGTAATAGTTTGAAAATCAAAGATAATAGAGGGTTTACAGAGTTTAACTACATATTTCCTATCACAAGCGGATTGAAAGCTATTTTGCAAGTATCACACGGCTACGGAGATTCGCTCATAGAATATAATCATAAGCAAACAAGTATCGGTTTGGGAGTTGTTTTTTTGGATTTTTAGGAATTTTATTGTTATTCGTTTTTACTAATACAAAAAAATAGGTCGTGTTATAAAAAGTATGATGAAAGTTCCGATTGTCAGGCTGAGCGTAGTCGAAGCCTTTATCAATGAGTAGTGGGCTTCAATGACATACTTCGCAATGCGAACTATGCTCAGCCTGACA
>JAUNHN010000093.1 GCA_030523915.1 Capnocytophaga sp.
TTCTGTATTTTGCTTCAAACAAACTGATTTAATTCAAATACTTAACTATTTTTCTTCAAACAAATTGAATTAATTCAAATACAAAATAAATTGCACTCTTGTCAGGCTGAGCGTAGTCGAAGCCCTATAAAAGCACAAGTCTTCGACTTCGCTCCGACTGACATTTTCCAAAATTGACCTCGAAGAAGTTTTATATTTATAAAAAATTGATTTAGGTATACCGCTGTCAGGCTGAGCGTAGTCGAAGCCTAAAAAAATTATAAGTCTTCGACTTCGCTCAGACTGACACTCCCCAAAAATTGACCTCGTAGAGGTCGTATATCTATAACAAATGAATTTATATAAAAATATTCGACCCTGAAAGGGTCGCACTAATACTTTATAATATTTATTTTTCTATAAATATACGACCTTTTCAAGGTCAATAAATAGAATTGTTAATAATTATAATATATTTTTATTTAATATAAATGTATTATAATTTATTTCTATTAAAATATTTAGCTATTTTACTTCAAACAAATTGAATTAATAAAAATATGAAAAAAAATAATTGTTTTTACAAAAAAAAGTAGTACCTTTGGAACAAAAGAAAAGAAATTATGAACCTTTAAAACCATTTTGTTATGAAAATCACATTAGCAAGACTTACAACTAAAGATTTAGCAACTTTGGCAGAGAGAACCATCAATTCTTCCAAAAATGGACAACACAAAATCACTGAAAACAATCCGTTACTAACCGAATTGGAACGCGTATATGCCGAATACGACCAAGTGTATACCAAACAAGCGTTCAGCGGGAAAGGAAAATCGGTGGCAGAAGCCGACAGAGAGCGAGACCAAGTATTTGTCAATTTGAAAAACTTCCTCTTTGGGTATCATCAGTTGGAAATCGCTCCAAATGCCGATAAAGCCAAAGATTTGTATGAGGTAATAAAACTCTTCGGAACAAACATCGACCGCCTGAGCTATTCCGCAGAATCGGCACAACTCAAAAAGCTCATCGAGGAATTTGAAAAACCAGAGAACATAGCCAAATTCACAGCTCTTTCCATTCAGCCCGTAGTGGCAGAATTAAAGTCCAAACAAGAGGCTTTCGAAACGCTTTTCACAGAACAAGCCGAAGCTAATGCCGACCTACGCAAACAACCGAGTGCTACTACCTTACGCAAAGAGTTGGAAAAAGCACTACGTACCTATTTGGATTTTCTGGCTGTTATGAAGTTGCAACCCAATTGGGATAACCTTTATCAGGATATTAATGAACTTGTTAAAGCGGCTCGTAACAGTTCGCAAAATCTTGCTAAGCCCACAGATAAAAACGATACAATGCCTACCTAAACAAGGATTTGGGAGGGAGCAATATTAGAAGTATAGCAAATATTGAACAGAATGCTATTTTTAAATATCTAATTTTTGGAGTTTGTCAGGCTGAGCGTAGTCGAAGCCTTGTAATTTTTTGGGCTTCGACTACGCTCAGCCTGACAGAATGTAATTTATTTTATTTTTTATAAATATATGACCTTTTCAAGGTCAGTTTTTGTAGATTGTCAAGATAAGTGAAGTCGAAGTCTTGTAATTTTTTTGGGCTTCGACTACGCTCAGCCTGACAGTTATATCTATATTATACATTATTTAATATAATAATATGCAATATATTAAAAATAGTATGTATTTACAAACAAGCAAAGAAAAAACTCTCCAAAAAGTTTGTTATTGCAAAGGATAGTAATTTGTATCTTAAAGCATTGGTTTTTATTCTAATAGTTTTTCCATAAAACAGAAAAATCTTTTCCAAAACGGAAAAGATTTTTCTTTGTATAACCCTAAAATATTTATGAAAAAGTTCTAAATGTGTAACGCCCTATTATCGGTAGCGGCTAAGGCAGCTTCTTTGATGGCTTCTGTAAATGTAGGGTGTGCGTGGCTGATACGTGCAATGTCTTCGGCACTTGCTTTGAATTCCATTGCGGTTACAGCTTCGGCAATCATATCGGCGGCACGAGCACCTATGATGTGTACGCCGAGTACTTCATCGGTAGCGGCATCGGCAAGGATTTTCACGAATCCGTCAATGTCCATACTTGCTCTGGCACGTCCTAAGGCACGCATCGGGAACTGCCCAGTTTTGAATTTGATACCTTGTGCGTTGAGTTGTTCTTCTGTTTTTCCTACGGAAGCTACTTCGGGCCACGTGTATACCACTCCAGGAATCAAATCATAGTCGATATGTGGTTTTTGTCCAGCCAGATATTCAGCTACAAGTACGCCTTCTTCTTCGGCTTTGTGTGCAAGCATCGCTCCACGTATTACATCACCGATGGCGTAAATGTTCGGGATATTTGTTTGTAAATGGTCATTAACTTTCACTCTGCCACGCTCATCTTTTTCCACACCAGCGGCTTGTAGATTAAGTCCGTCGGTATATGGGCGTCTTCCTACGGCAACTAAACAATAGTCGCCTTCAAGTACAATGTCTTCGCCTTTTTGGTTTGTAGCTTTTACGCTTACTGTATTGTTTTTGCGTGTTACTTCCTTGACTTGGTGGCTTGTGTAGAACTTGAATCCTTGTTTCTTTAAGACTTTTGTAAGCTCTTTGCCCAGACTGCCGTCCATCGTAGGAATGATGCTGTCCATGTATTCCACAACCGATACGGAAGCTCCCAAACGGCTGTATACTTGTCCTAACTCCAGCCCGATAACTCCGCCACCTATTACGATAAGATGTTTGGGTACTTCTTTAAGCTGAAGAGCTTCGGTAGATGTAATAATACGCTCTTTGTCAATCGAAATAAAAGGCAATGTAGCAGGTTTCGACCCCGTAGCAATGATAGTTTTTTGGGCTTGGATAGTTTGCGAAGTGCCGTCGTTAGCTTCTATTTTGATTTGAGTAGCATCTACGAAACTCCCTATACCGTGGAAAACCTCTATTTTGTTTTTATCCATCAAGAATTTAACTCCCGCACAAGTTTGGTCTACGACAGACTTTTTGCGGTCAATCATCTTTTGCAGGTTAATCTTTACCTCGCCACCAATTTCGATTCCGTGTGCATTGAAATGTTTTAAAGCATCTTCATAATGATGTGAAGAATCAAGCAAGGCTTTGGAAGGGATACAACCTACATTTAGGCAAGTGCCACCTAATGTATCGTATTTTTCGATAATTGCGGTTTTGAATCCTAACTGTGCAGCACGAATGGCGGCAACATAGCCACCTGGTCCAGAACCTATTACTACTACATCGTATGTTTTCATATTTGTATTAATTAAAAATGTTTTAAACTGATTAAATGAGTTTGGTAATTATTTTATACAAAAGTTAGTACAAAATAAAAAAGCGAAAATGGAAAATCAAGCCCTAATAAAAACCCGATTTTCCATTTTTCATGATATTAAAACTAATTGTTTTCTATTTGTTTAGTTTTTCTAAGTTTTTTATCCAAAGTGTCATATATCATAGGAGCCGCAACGAAAAGAGAAGAGTAAGTACCTACTGCAACTCCGACAATCATTGCAAACATAAAGCCTCGTAACGATTCACCTCCGAAAATAAATATAGCAATCAACACCGCCAAGGTTGTAAATGAAGTATTAAATGTACGGCTTAAGGTACTATTTAAAGCATCGTTTATTTTTTCTTTAGTGAAGTTAGGCTCGTGCATATACTCACGGATACGGTCATAAATAATCACCGTGTCGTTTAACGAATACCCTACCACAGTCAGAATCGCAGCGATGAAGGATTGGTTTATTTCCATATTGAAAGGCATAAAGCTGTAAGTCAATGAAAATATTCCTAACACCAAAAGCACGTCGTGTGCCGATGATACAATAGCACCCACAGAGAATTGCCATTTTCTGAATCGTAATAAAATATACAACGCAATAACTATCAACGACCCGATGATAGACCAATACGCACTACTTTTAATATCCTCCGCGATAGTAGGACCTACTTTCATAGACTGCATAATCCCGTACGGATTTTCAGCAGAGAAAACTGCAAATTGCTCTAAAGTATAATCTTTTGGAAGGAATTTTTGTAAACCTTTGTAAAGCAACTCTTGGATTTCGTTATCTACTGCAGTACTTTCTTCCTCTACTTTGTATTTAGTAGAAATTTTTACCTGATTAGCAGAACCGAACGTTTTTACTTCGGCATTACCAATAAGAGGTTGTAATTCCTTAGCTACATCAGAAGGAGTAACTTCGTGTTCAAAACGAATTTGGTAGGTTCTACCTCCCACAAAATCAATTCCTTGATTTAGCCCAACGGTGAATAAAGAAATTACACCAGCTAAAATAGCAATGGCTGAAATCGCATACCCTATTTTGCGTTTTGCAATAAAGTTGAAATTGATTTTTGTAAACCAATTTTTAGTGAAATTGGTAGTGAAAGTAAGATTATGTTTTTTCTGTACACTGAAATCAATTAACAATCGAGTGATGAAAATTGCTGTAAACAAGGTAGTAATAATACCGATCAATAACGTAGTTGCAAATCCTTGTATAGGTCCACTTCCGAAGAATAACAAGATTAACGCTGTTAGTCCTGTGGTAATATTCGCATCTAAGATAGATGAAAGAGCATTACTGAAACCGTCTTTTACAGCTTGTTCCAATCCTTTTCCTTTGGCAAGTTCTTCTTTGGCACGTTCAAAAATAAGTACGTTTGAATCCACAGCCATACCGATAGTTAAAACAATACCCGCAATACCAGGTAACGTTAATATAGCACCTAAACTTGTTAATGCACCAAATACTAATAAAACGTTTAGAACCAATGCAATATCGGCATAGATACCAGCTCTACCATAATAGAAAATCATCCAACCGAAGATAAATACAGTCGCAATTAGGAATGAATTTAATCCGCTGTCGATAGCTTCTTGTCCTAATGAAGGTCCTACCACTTCAGACTGAACAATGTCAGCCCCAGCAGGTAATTTACCAGCACGAAGTACATTGGCAAGGTCAATAGCCTCATTTAAGCTAAAAGTACCTGTAATTTCAGAACGCCCACCTGTAATAGCTCCGTTAGTTACCCCAGGAGCAGAGTACACGACATTGTCCAATACAATAGCAATATTTCCTTGTTCTTTGAACGCTTTTTCGGTAAGACTTTCCCAAATTCTTGCTCCTTTTCCGTCCATTTGCATTGAAACAGCAGGCTGATTTCTTACGTCATAAGTTTGAGCAGCATCGGTAATAACATTTCCTGTAAGAGCAGGAGCATTATCACGATTGCTTTTAAGAGCGTACAATTCTATGATGTCAGAGTTTTTAGAAGGTTTACCCCAAACAAATTTTGCAAATTGTAATGGAGCAGGTAGCAAACGTTTTGCTTCAGCTGAATGTAAATAATTGTTTACTTTGGCAGTATCTTTTAAACTTACTGCGAATAGAACAGGAGAACCCTCGTATGTAGGAGTTGGTTTTACCAAATCATATAAAGGATTAACTTGTTTTGTTTGGTCTACTGAATCTTTTTTAACATCAGTTAGTAATGAATCAATAGCCGATGTTGTATTTGTAATACTATCTTTGGAGTTACTTGTTTGAGAAGTAGCTTTTAATGACTCATTAACAGCATCTAAGAAAGGAAATACTTCCACATTTTTGAAAGTTTCCCAAAATTCTAATTGAGCAGTACTTTGTAGAAGCGATTTAACACGAGTGATATCTTTCGCACCAGGAAGTTCAATTAAAATACGTCCTGACGACCCCAAACGCTGAATGTTAGGTTGTGAAACTCCAAACTTGTCAATACGCTTACGCAATACTTCAAATGCCGAAGTTACCGATTCGTCTACTTTTCGTCTGATAATAGGACGAACCTCACTATCAGACATTTGTAAATTAATTTCATCGCTCAAAATTTTATTAGCGAAAACATCAGGCGAGGCTAATTTTCCGCCATTTTTTTGGTAAGATTCGAAAAACAAATCCAAATATGTGCGGTCTGTTTTTCTTAATAATTCATCAGCTTCTGCCAATGATTTATTGAAAATAGGGTCTTTTGAATTGTTCGCAAGCCCTTTTAAGATGTCTTTTACAGAAATTTGTAGGATTACGTTAATACCTCCTTTTAAGTCAAGACCTCTGTTGAGTTCTTTTTCTTTGACCTCTCCGTAGGTGTATTTTGTGATTAAAATGTTGTACACATCTTGTCCCAGCATAGAGTCTAAATACTGAGATTCGACTTTTTCTCGTTTCGAAACGTACTCACTTTCTGTATTTGACACTTTCGCCTCAGCAAATGCCTTGGCTTTGTTCTCCACCCTATTTGCAACATACGTGAATGAGAGCTGAAAGATACTCACAAGCCCAAACAATAGTGCAAATAGTTTAATAAGTCCTTTGTTTTGCATTTTAAATATTAATTACTAATTCTTTTTTTCTTCAATCGGCAAATATATGCAATTTAAGTAATATGTAACAATTTATTAAGTATTTTTTTTTGAGAGAATTTAAACAAAAAGTATGAAGCCATTAATTCACTACTGTTTTGAGATTTCAGAATGAATTTTTATAGCGAATAAAATTTTGTTAAATTGGTGAAAAATAGATTTGTTACAGAAAATAATTCTGAAAAAAAACTTATTTTTTGTTCTTTTTTCTGTAGAAAAAGCGAATGGTAATAATCGCCACAATCAAAATAATTAGCGGATAAATAATACTTTTTACTTTCCACGATTTTTGACTTTCAGAAACTTTTTCTTTGTCGAGGAAGGTTAATTGTACTTTTTTGTTTCGTAAGGTTAGAAAATCAGTATCATCTAGCAAATAGCTAAGTGCATTTTGTAGAAAAGCTTTGTTATCATAAAAGGTATTTGTCCATTTATCAAATCCTAATTCCAAAGGCATATTATCTCCAATGTCATTTTTGATAATATCACCATCAGCAACTACAATCATTTTGGTAGGTTTACTTATTTCGATATTTTCTTTTAGTTCAATAGGACGAATACGATTTTTATAAACCGAAGTAAATTCACCCTCTAAAAGTACAGATGTCGGTATATTTCCGTTTTTGTAGGCATTTTTATCAAGTTTGTTTACATCTATTTTGAGGCTTACTTCACGTGGTGTGCCATCTGTTTTAGAAAAAGGAGAACTTGTCATCAAAACGGTTTTCTTTATACCATTTTTCAGCGTATCAATTCCGTTAGCAAATTGCAGTCGAATAGCATCTAAATGATTGTTAATGAGATGATTATTTTTAGATAAAATCATCGGATTATACACCCATGGAATGGGCATGTAGCGTGTTTGACTTCCTTCACCAGTGGCAATTACTATTTGGGAGGAATACAAATCATTAATAAGCGTATAGTTGATTCTAAAACCGTATTGGAAAAATAAGTCTGTGAGATTCAGGTTTATAGGCATTGCAACCGTATTTCCTGTAGGAGTGTAAAGGTCTTCAATGTTAATATTTACGTTGTCAATGAGCCATAACACACGTCCTCCATTCATTACATACTGGTCAATTACTTGTTTTTGAGGGTCTGAAAAAGGTTCTGTGGGTTTAGCAACTATCAGTAAATCAAACACTTTTAGTTCTTCCAATGTTTTTTCGGCATTGGTACTTACGGAGTCTAACGAAAATGGGGCAATGCGATAATAATTTTGTGTAAGTTTTAGAAA
The DNA here is from genome assembly GCA_030523915.1 of Capnocytophaga sp. Classification (GTDB taxonomy): domain Bacteria; phylum Bacteroidota; class Bacteroidia; order Flavobacteriales; family Flavobacteriaceae; genus Capnocytophaga. The sequence goes on from JAUNHN010000093.1 coordinate 7,653, forward strand.
ATCAGCCATATAGATATCCTCTAATGTGCCATTACTTTTCAGCATTGCAATTTTTTTCTTTTTGTTTAGTGTTAGTTTATTGAGGGCATCGGTTAGATTGTATTCCAATCGCTGTACTGAGTTTTGAACACGTTCTTGGTCGGTTGCGCCTAATTTATTTACAAAAAGTGCTACTTTTTCTGATTTTTCACCATTATTTACGATAGCCCAAGGGAAAATATACTCAATAGATGATTTTCCAGCTTCATTTTGTGATATTTGAAGTGGATTAAGTCCAAAATCGATTAATTCTTGTAATGTTTGTTCTGTATTTTCCTCTCCTTCGAGCGGATTTACAAAATTAAAAGTGATATTTTGGTTGATTGCTGCGTATTCTTCTAAAAGTTGTAATGTTTCGGTTTGTAATTTTTTAAATTCGGTAGGGATATTTCCTTTCAAAAGCACATCAATAATGATGGGATTTTTGATTTTTAGGAGTGTTTGGCGTGTAGTTTCAGATAAAGTATAACGTTTGTCCTGTGTTAAATCCCAGCGTGTGTACCATTTGTCGGCAAAAATATTTACAACTATCAGTAGCAAAAAAGCTATAATAATCTTGAATATTGTTTTGTTTAAAAGAGCTTTCATAATTTGTAATTTTTTAAAGATAAGGTAGTTATATACAAGAAAAATCCAATTATGGAAACGAAATAAACAATATTACGGCTATCAATCACACCACGGCTGATGGCATCATAATGAGATTGGAATCCAAATTGAGAAAAATTTTCGGGCAAAATAAGTTCAATAGTTTGGTCTAATCCAAAGAAAAGAAAAAAACATAGAAAAGCAGCTAAGACAAACGAAATAATTTGGTTATTGGTTACAGATGAAGCCCAAAGTCCTACCGAAGCAAAGGTAGCAATGAGCAGAAATAATGCAACATATGACCCGATTGTTCCCGCAATATCTAAGTTTCCAACAGGATTTCCTAAAATCCACACCATATATATATATAGTGCAGATGGAATTAGAATTACTAAAAGTAAAAATAGTATTCCGAAATATTTTCCGAGTGTAATTTGTAAAGTGCTAATAGGCTTAGTGAGTAGTAATGATAACATTCCACTTCGTTTTTCTTCAGAAATAGAACGCATCGTTAGGGCAGGAACTAAAAATACAAAAATCCATGACGAAATTCTGAAAAAAGGGAGTAAATCAGCAAATCCAGTATTGAATATATTGTAATCTGTTTTTAAAATCCATAGGAATAATCCGTTTAAAATCACAAAAAGCCCAATAACTGTAAAGCCAATGGGCGAAGTGAAAAAATAACGAATCTCTTTTTTGAACAATGCGTACATTTCGATATAAAAGCTGAAAAGTTAAAAAAATGAGGTATGATTAAGGTTTGAAGTAGGAAAAATACCAAAACTTCAAACCTTAAAATTGAAATATTAATATATTAATTTGGCTTTGTGTAATTTATTTTCAGTTGTAAGCGTTTACTTTCGTCTATACTTGAGCTGTTTCCGTAAATTACTGTACTTAAAGGAGTTGCTAAGGAAGTTACAGGAATTCGTTTCTTTGTGTCAGCTGTATTTAGGTAATTATTGAACGAAGTATTTTTTACATTAGATGCAATTACTACCCCCAGAGGAACATTTTCGGCACTATTTTTAATGACATCAATAATGTGATTTGTAATACGAAGTCGGTAATAAACACCTTTATTATTTTCTTTTTGTA
>JAUNHN010000094.1 GCA_030523915.1 Capnocytophaga sp.
TAGTAAAAACAGTAATAAGTAATAGCAAGGTGATTTTTCTCATTTCTTTATTTATTTTAAAATTGTATATTTAGCTTTTCAACCAACCCAATAGGGTCTAAACCGACCGTTTTTTGCAAAATCTTTACGCTTCCGTGTGTGATAAAATCATCAGGTAACGCAATGATTTTCAAGGTGTTTTTATAATTATGTTTTGCTGAAAATTCAGCAATCGCACTCCCCAAACCTCCTTTTTCAGTACCTTCTTCCACCGTAAAAATGGTTTTATAAGTTGCAAAAATAGTATGTAAAAGTGATTCGTCCAAAGGTTTTAAGAAACCTATATCAAAATGTGCATATTCTTCACTATTTTTTAACAATTCTAAGGCGTTGGAAACATTCTCTGCAATACTTCCGATGCTTAGAATAGCGTGTGATGTTCCTGATTTAAGCAATGTTCCTTTGCCGATTTCTACCTTTTGGAAAGATTGTTGCCAATCAAATTGGGAGCATCTACCGCGTGGGTATCGAATTGCAATAGGCTGATTTAGTTCAAGTTGTGCTGTATAAAGCAGGTTGCGAAGCTCCGAAGCATTTCGCGGTGAAGCGATTATCAAATTCGGTACAGACCTCAAAAACGCCATATCGAACACGCCGTGATGTGTAGCTCCGTCTTCGCCTACCAATCCCGCTCGGTCGATGCAAAAAATGACAGGCAAGTTTTGTAACGCCACATCGTGAACTATCTGGTCATAAGCACGTTGCAAAAAAGTAGAATAGACCACACAAAACGGAATCATTCCCTGAGTAGCAAGTCCTGCGGAAAACGTAACAGCGTGTTGCTCAGCGATTCCCACATCAAAAACCCGATTCGGAAACGTTTGTTGCATATAGGTCAAGGCACTTCCGCTTGGCATTGCAGGTGTAATGGCTACGATTTTCGGATTCTGCTCGGCTAACTCTTTCAGTGTCTGACCGAAAACATCTTGATATTTGGCAGGAAGTTGTGGATTTTCAGCGTATTGCTCTCCTGTTATTTTATCAAATTTTCGAGGTGAATGATATGTAATTTGTTCACTTTCAGCCTTTTCCAAACCTTTTCCTTTGGTCGTAACTACGTGAAGCAACCGAATGCCTTTTTCGGCTTTGGCAATTTTAAAAGCAGTCAAAAGTTCGGAAATATTATGTCCGTCAATCACACCTTTATAGTTGATATTCAATGACTTGAAAAAAGATTCGTTCCTTCCGTTTTCAAGTTTTAACTTCTCGAAATAGTTTTTTAACGCTCCTACGGACGGGTCGATGCCTATATTATTGTCATTCAGGATTATAATCGCATTGGCTTGGGTCGTAACAGCATGATTTAGAGCCTCGAAAGCCATACCACTTACGATAGACGCATCGCCGATAACCGCAATATGTTGTCGCTCAGGGTTGCCTTGCAATGCCGATGCCACCGCCATTCCCAAAATCGCTGAAATGGAGGTAGAAGAATGCCCCGTTCCGAAGGCATCAAACGGACTTTCGTCTCGCTTCGGAAAACCGCTAATTCCCCCAAACTGACGTATATTTTGAAATTCTTTTTGCCTGTTAGTCAATATTTTATGAGCGTAACATTGATGCCCTACGTCCCAAATAAGTTTGTCATCTGGGGTGTTGAAAACGTAATGCAAAGCGATGGTCAGTTCCACGACTCCTAAACTCGCTCCCAAATGCCCTCCTTGCCGTGAAACTACGTCAATAATGAGTTCACGCACCTCTTTTGCCAATAAAGAAAGCTGTTGCTCAGGCAATTGGCGTAAATCATCAGGAGTATGTAAGTTCGGTAAAATCATTGGGCAAATGTACGTTTTTTTAAAACAGAAAAATATCTTAATAGTATTTAATTGCACCTACAATTATTTGATTATAAATTAAAAATTTGATTTACAGATTTTTGTGAAATAAAAATTATGATTATTATTTTAACAAATTTTCCGAAATATATAATTATCCTCTTTGGTTATCGGACTATTTTTCAATAATTTTAGTTTTTCATTTTTCCAATGAAGAATTATTTTTTGCTTTTTCATTAAAAAAATAGCCTTTAAAAAAGATGATTTATACCATTCTACATTTCTATGTTATTAAAAATTAGGCATAAACGATATTTATTTGATATAAATTCTAAAATACAGAAAAAATAAAAATATTTTTCCTTTAAACAGTTGTTTTTTTCGTAAAAAAAACTTAACTTTATCCTCGAAAATTTAAATAAATTTTAACACTTATTTTTGAAGTAAAAATCTGATTTACAATAAATTGCATTTTAAAAACATTTCTGACAGAAAAAATGAAAATAATAATTTTTGCTTTGTAACAGATTTTTTACTCTAAGGTTTTGGATTTTTCACAAAAAAATTGCCTATGTTTTCAGACCCATTACTAAACCCTTTCAAAGCAACCATTACACAGCGTCATACGCATTATTTGCAAGTAGCTCAAACGATGCAAGGGCAGAAACTTCGCTTATCGGATAATTGCAATTCACATCTTTTTTATGGTTTGCATCTAATTGAAAATGAATGGGTTTTGCGAGAATGGGCTACAAATGCAACGGCAATTTATCTGTTGTGCGACCAAAATAATTGGCTACCCGATGAAAACTTTGCTTTCCAAAAAATAGATGCCGAAAATTGGGAATTGCGTTTGCCGAAAAACACGCTGTCGCATTGTGATTTGTACAAACTCTATATCGAGTGGGAAGGTGGTGCTGGCGAACGCCTCCCTTCGCACGTACGTCGCGTAGTGCAGGACGATTATACCAAAGTGTTTACGGCTCAGGTATGGCAACCCGAAAAAGAATACGAATGGAAAAATGAACGACCAACTACAAACGATGCTCCACTGATTTATGAAGCTCATATCGGAATGGCTACCGAACATCGTAGGGTGGCAACTTTTGTGGAGTTTCGGCTTTATGTGTTGCCTCGTATCGCTCGGTTGGGGTATAACGTTATTCAGCTAATGGCGATTCAAGAGCATCCTTATTATGGGTCGTTTGGCTATCAGGTGGCGAACTTTTTTGCGGTAAGCTCCCGATTCGGAACTCCCGAAGAACTGAAAGAACTCATCGATGAAGCTCACGGGCTGGGAATAAAAGTGATTTTGGACATTGTGCATTCGCATTCGGTAAACAATGAAGCCGAAGGATTGGGCAATTTTGACGGCACGGATTATCTCTATTTCCATTCGGGCGAACGAGGCAAACATCCACAATGGGATTCTCGTCTGTTCGATTATGGTAAACCGCAGGTTATCAACTTCTTACTGTCGAATTGTAAATATTGGTTAGACGAGTTTCAGTTTGACGGTTTCCGATTTGACGGTGTAACTAGTATGATGTTCCTCGACCACGGATTGGGCAAAGCCTTTACGAATTATTCGCTCTATTACGATGGAAATCAGGACGTAGACGCAATTACATATCTGACGTTGGCAAACCAGGTGATTCACGAGGTCTATCCACAAGCGATAACCATAGCCGAAGAGATGAGCGGTATGCCAGGGTTGGCGTTTCCGATAGCAGACGGGGGCATTGGTTTCGATTATAAAATGAGTATGGGCGTTCCTGACTATTGGATAAAACTTTTGGAAGATTATAAAGACGAACAATGGCACGTAGGCGATATTTATTACGAACTGACGAACAAACGTATCGAAGAAAAAACCATCAGCTATGCCGAAAGCCACGACCAAGCCTTAGTGGGCGATAAGACTATATTTTTCCGTTTGGCAGGTAAAGAAATTTACGCAGGAATGAGCATTTTTGACCAAAATATGGTCATTGACCGAGCGATGGCTTTGCATAAAATGATACGTTTGGCGACCATCACCACAGCAGGAAACGGCTATTTGGCTTTTATGGGCAACGAATGGGGGCATCCTGAGTGGATAGACTTCCCTCGTCAGGGAAATAATTGGAGTTATGACCACGCACGCCGATTGTGGAGCTTGGTAGATGATGAGCATCTGAAATTCAAGTATTTGAATAATTTTGATATGGATATGATTCACTTCGTAGCGGATAATCGTTTGTTAGATTACACCCCTAATATATTGGTGCGAGACAATGAACGACAGATTTTGGCTTTTGAACGCGGAGGATTTTTGTTTGTGTTCAATTTCAACCCAATAGAATCGTTTAATCACTATGAATTTGAGGTAACAGCAGGGAAATATCAAGTAATTCTGAATACCGACAGCCTAAATTACGGCGGACAGCAACGTATTGACCACGAAATTGAACATTTTACACAATATAAACACAACAAAAACCTCATTAGCCTATACCTACCCACCCGAACGGCAATGGTTTTGCAAAATGAGGATAATAAAGGGTGATTTTTCAAAAAAAAACTTTAACTAAAAAACTTTTTCAACCAAAAATAAAAAACAAACCGAAGCAATATGAGTTATTTAACATTCAAAAAGAAAGAACTTATCAATTTAGAGTATTCGCTTGATAGGGAATTTTTGGGAACAAACCGAGGCGGAGGCTACACCTCTTCGACCTTAGTATTCTGTAACACACGGAAATACCACGGGCTGCTGGTACTTCCGTTAGAGAATTTCAGAGGGAAAAACCACGTGTTGCTCTCATCGCTCGATGAAACGATTATCCAACACGGACGTGAATTTAATTTCGGGGTGCATAAGTACCCAGGAACGTATGAGCCACGTGGGCATAAATATATTGTCGATGTGTCGTATGACAAATCGTGTGCCGTAACCTACCAAGTAGGCGGTGTACTTCTGAAAAAGGAAATTATCACCGTGCATAACCAGCCACAGGTGCTGATTCGCTATACGCTTTTGGAAGCCCATTCGCCCACCAAATTACGACTAAATCCGTTTTTGGCATTTCGTGATATACATTCCCTAAGCAAAGCTAATGAGTTGGCAAACAAGCACATAGAGCATATCGGCGGAGGTATAAAAACAAGGCTCTACACCGATTTTCCGTATTTACACCTGCAACTGAGCAAACAGGCTGATTTCCAATATAATCCGCAGTGGAATTACAACGTCTTGTACAAAAAAGAAAAAGAGCGAGGCTATGATTATATGGAAGATTTGCTTACGCTCGGATATTTTGAGCTGACTATCGAAAAAGGCGAAAGCATTGTCTTTTCGGCAAGTACCGATGAAAACAACCCTGCAAATCTGTCCGAATTGTTCATCAAAAACCTCAACGAACGCAAGGAACGCAACTCCTTTGAGGCGTGTTTGAACTACACCGCATCGCAGTTTTTGATTCATAAGGCAAACGAAACTCGCATCAAGGCGGGCTATCATTGGTACGACAGCAACACTCGCGATACGTTCATCGCTTTGCCAGGCATTGCCCTCTCGGGAGATATTGCCAAAACCTTTGACGAAGTACTCGGTTCGGTAAAAAAATATTTCTCAAACGGATTATTTGAAAAAATCATCAGTACGCACGTTACTGAAAAACAATATGATGCCGATACTTCCCTTTGGTTTTTTTGGACAATCCAGCAGTATGAAAAATTGACCAAAAAAACCAAAAAACAGCTATGGAAAGAGTTTGGCGATTATTTCAAAACGATTTTAGCCTCCTATAAAAACAATACGCATTCCGCGATGCGAATGGAAGCCAACGGACTGATTTGGTCGGAAGATATTAGCCGTCCGCTGACGTGGTTTGATGCCCAAGCCGATTACGGTGCGATTATCCCTCGCAATGGCTATGTAGTAGAGGTTAATGCTCTGTGGTACAACGCTATATGTTATGCCTTAACCTTAGCCAAAGATTCCAAAGATAAGGAATTTATCGCCGAATGGGAAAGCATTCTAACATTGATTGAAGCCAATTTTGCTCCTACATTTTGGATTGAAGACAAGAAGTATTTGGCTGATTATGTGAATTATACGAACCAAAACCACGATGTTCGTCCCAATCAGTTGTTAGCCTGTGCTTTTGACTATTCCCCGATTGACAAAAAGCAACGAAAACGCGTGTTGGACATCGTTACGCAAGAGTTACTCACGCCACGTGGTTTGCGAACCCTATCGCCTAAGAATCAGTTTTATGAAGGTGTAAGCGTAGGCAGCGTTTATAATCGCGACAAAGCGACCTTTAACGGCTCGGCACACCCTTGGTTTATCGGTTTTTATATCGAAGCACATTTGGCTTTGTTCGGTGAAACGTATTTACCTGACGCAGAGGCTATTTTAGCAAACTTTGAAGAAGAAATGACGGCTCACGGAGTATGCTCTATTTCAGCTATTTATGACGGAAATCCGCCATTCCTTTCGCGAGGATGTATTTCAAAAGCTAAAAACGTAGCCGAAATTTTAAGAGCAAGAAAATTAGCCTCCCCCAGCCTCTCCGAAGGAGGGGTGTTCGAACCGAAAAAAAAGGGAGCAAAAAATGAAAATAAAAGTAGTAAATAACAAAAAAATCCCCCTCCTTCGGAGGGGTTAGGGGAGGAAGGAATATGAGTGTAAAAGTCTTAATGTTTGGATGGGAATTTCCGCCACATATCAGCGGTGGATTAGGAACTGCTTGTTATGGGCTTTCCAAAGGATTGGCAAAGCACGAAGTAGATGTGCTGTTTGTGATGCCAAAAGCAGGAGGCGATGAAGATAGTAGCGTTGCTAAAATCATCAATGCCAGCGATGTAGAGATGTTGCAAAGTGTTGAGAAATTGGAAGAATTTTGGTCGAAGATAAATTTTGTTGAAATTGGGTCGAATTTAGTACCTTATTTAGACCCTGAAACCTTTGCTCGGGAGCGAGAACAATACCTCAAAGAAGGCGAAAACCGAGAGCGTATTTCTTTCAAAAATAAATTCCGATTTTCAGGAAAATACGGAGCAAATCTGATGGAAGAAGTCTATCGGTATGCGATGGTAGCAGGAACGGTGGCAAAAGACCATACGTTTGATGTGATTCACGCACACGATTGGCTTACGTATAGTGCGGGGATTATCGCTAAAAAAATATCGGGCAAACCGCTGGTAGTTCACGTACACGCCACCGAATATGACCGCGGAGGCGAATACAACCGCAATACGCTGGTATACGACATCGAAAAACGAGGAATGGAAGCCGCCGACCGAGTGGTTACGGTGAGCAATTGGACGCGTAATATTGTCATCGAAAAATACGGAATTTCGCCCGAAAAAGTGATTACGGTACACAACGCCGTTGATTTTTCAGCCGAAACCGAAGAAAAAGAAGAACGAGGCGTAAAAGAGAAAATTGTTACCTTTTTGGGGCGTATTACCTTGCAGAAAGGACCTGAATATTTTGTGGAAGCGGCAGCCAAAGTCATTAAGCGTTTCCCAAATGTACGTTTTGTAATGGCAGGAAGTGGCGAAAAGATGAATCCGCTTGTAAAACGAGTGGCACAGCTCGGTATCGGAACGAAATTCCATTTCACAGGATTTTTGCGAGGCAACGATGTGCAGCGAATGTTCAGATACAGCGATGTGTACGTAATGCCTTCGGTATCAGAACCTTTTGGGATTTCTCCGCTGGAAGCAATGCGTTCGGGAGTGCCAACGATTATCTCAAAACAATCAGGAGTAGCCGAAGTGCTAAATCACGCTATCAAAGTGGATTATTGGGATATTGATGCGTTAGCCAACGCCATTTACGGTGTTTTGGCATACCCTGAATTGGCGGAATTTATGACCCGCGAGGGCTATGACGAAGTAAACCAACTCAAATGGGAAAACGCCGCATTGAAAATCAAAGATGTTTACGAATCTGTGGTTTAGTATATAGCTGACAACAAAGCACAAAAACACTGAAAAACAGATACTTACACCCAAATTACAGCTTGATGTAGTTTGGGTTTTCTGATTTATGTTAAAAAACTCTTATTATTTCTTGTTTTTATACCTAAAAATTTGTACTTTTGAGCGAACTAATTAAAAGGCAAAATCCAATCAACGAAACTACATTTATTAATAGCAAAAAACAACTTTATTTATGAAAAAGTCAATTTGCATCTATTTTCAAATACACCACCCTGAACGATTGAGAAAATACCACTTTTTTGACATCGGGAAGAAGCACAACTATTTTGACAATTACGCCAATCGTTCTGAATTAGAAGAATTGGCAGAAAATTGCTATTTACCAGCCAACGCCCTTTTGTTAGAGCTTATCAAAAAATATGAAGGCAGATTTAAAGTGGCATTTTCCATTTCGGGTTCTGCTATTGACCAATTGGAAATGCACACTCCCGAAGTAATCCGCAGCTTTCAAGAACTTGCCAAAACCGATTGTGTGGAATTTTTGGCAGAAACTTATTCGCATTCATTAGCCTCATTGTCAGAGGATACTGATGAGTTTGAGCAACAGGTAAAACGCCATATTGCCACCGTCAAAAACCTCTTCGGTAAGAAACCCGTAACTTTCCGAAATACATCGTTGATTTATTCGGACAAAATAGGGGAACGAGTGTCCAAATTAGGCTTCAAAACGATGCTTACCGATGGAGCAAAACACGTTTTGGGTTGGAAAAGTCCAAATTTTGTATACAAAAATCCAATCGATGAAAGTTTAAATTTACTACTGAAAAACAGTAAGTTAAGTGATGATATAGCAATGCGTTTTTCAGAAACCCATTGGGACGAATATCCGCTTACGGCAGAAAAATACAGCCAATGGATAAAATACAGCTTGGCAGAAACCGAAGTCGTAAATTTATTTATGAACTACGATGTGATTGGGCATTACAACCGTGCCGAAAGTGGCATTTTTGAGTTTTTAAAATATTTCGTGAAAAATATGCTCGAAAGTGATGATTATCAGTTCCTTTTACCGAAAGAAGTCGTAAAAAAACACGAACCGAAAGACGCTCTTCCTGTGCCTTTTCCTATTTCGTGGACAGATGAAGAACGCGACATCACTTCGTGGCAAGGGAACGAATTACAACGCGAGGCATTTGCACAATTGTTTAAAATCCAACCGCAGGTGAAAAAGAAAAAAAGCATCGAACTTTCCGATGATTACAGCCGATTACAAGCCAGCGAACACTTTTTCCATATGCGAACCAAATTGTTCTCCGACTCGGATTATCACAAGTATATCTCTCCGTATGACTCTCCGTATGAGGCATTTATCAACTATATGAATATTTTAAGTGATTTTAT
>JAUNHN010000095.1 GCA_030523915.1 Capnocytophaga sp.
GTGGAAGTAACTGAGAAAAAAGTACGCCGTGATAGAGTTGGGCATATCAATTTAGTAGTGCCTATTGCACACGTTTGGTATTTCCGTTCCTTACCTAATAAAATAGGATATTTATTAGGATTACCTTCCAAAAAGCTGGATATGATTATTTACTACGAAAGATATGTCGTAATCCAGCCTGGAATAGCAAAAGGTCCTGATGGAGAAGATATCCAACCGATGGATTTTCTTACAGAAGAAGAGTATCTGAACATAATGGAAACCCTTCCTGTTGAAAATCAATATTTAGAAGATACTGACCCCAATAAATTCATCGCGAAAATGGGAGCAGAATGCCTATTAGACCTACTTCAACGTTTAGATTTAGACGAGCTTTCGTATGATTTACGTCATAAAGCAAATAATGAAAGTTCTAAACAACGTAAAACAGAGGCTTTAAAGCGTCTGCAAGTGGTTGAAGCATTCCGTGAAGCAAAAAATAATCGCGAAAATAAACCTGAATGGATGATAATGAAGGTGGTTCCCGTAATTCCTCCTGAATTACGCCCACTTGTGCCGTTAGACGGAGGGCGTTTTGCTACTTCGGATTTGAACGACCTATATCGCCGTGTAATTATTCGTAACAATCGTTTGAAACGCTTGATGGAAATCAAAGCTCCAGAAGTTATTTTGCGTAATGAAAAACGTATGTTACAAGAATCGGTGGATTCGTTGTTTGACAACACACGTAAATCATCAGCTGTAAAAACGGAGTCTAACCGTCCGTTAAAATCACTTTCTGATTCGTTGAAAGGTAAGCAAGGGCGTTTCCGTCAGAACTTACTCGGAAAACGGGTAGATTATTCGGCTCGTTCGGTAATTGTTGTAGGTCCTGAACTTAAATTATATGAGTGTGGTTTGCCTAAAAATATGGCTGCCGAGCTTTATAAACCATTCGTTATCCGTAAGTTAATCGAACGTGGAATTGTAAAAACGGTAAAATCAGCTAAGAAAATTATCGATAAAAAAGAGCCTGTTGTTTGGGATATTTTAGAAAATGTAATCAAAGGACATCCAGTACTTTTGAACCGAGCTCCTACGTTGCACCGTTTGGGTATCCAAGCATTTCAGCCTAAATTAATTGAGGGCAAGGCTATTCAGTTACACCCACTTGTGTGTACGGCTTTTAATGCCGACTTCGATGGTGACCAAATGGCTGTACACTTGCCATTAGGACCAGAAGCAATTTTGGAAGCTCAATTATTGATGCTTGCATCACACAATATCCTAAATCCTGCCAACGGTTCACCTATCACCGTTCCGTCTCAGGATATGGTTTTGGGGCTTTACTATATGACCAAAGGAAGAAAATCAACTCCTGAATATCCTATCAAAGGAGAAGGAATGGTATTTTATTCGGCTGAAGAGGTTAATATAGCCTATAATGAGAAAAAACTAAGTTTGAATGCCTTTATCAAAGTCCGCGTAAGAGACTTAGATGAGCAAGGAAATGTTGTCTACAAACTTATTGAGACAACCACAGGACGAGTACTTTTCAATGAAGTGGTTCCTGTTGAAGCTGGCTATATCAATGAGGTGCTTACCAAGAAATCGTTGCGTGATATTATTGGGCATATTTTGAAATCAACAAGCATTCCTGTTACAGCAGATTTCTTGGATAAGATTAAAAATATGGGATATAAATTCGCTTTCCAAGGAGGCTTATCATTCAGTTTAGGAGACATCATCATTCCACAAGAGAAATCTAATATGATTGCTGAAGCAAACGGATTGGTAGACGGAATCATGATGAACTATAATATGGGACTTATCACTAATAATGAGCGTTATAACCAAGTTATCGATGTGTGGACATCTACCAATGCACAGCTTACGGAGCTTGCGATGAAGCGAATTAGTACTGACCAACAAGGATTTAATTCAGTATACATGATGCTGGATTCAGGAGCAAGGGGGTCAAAAGAGCAGATTCGTCAGCTTACAGGTATGCGAGGATTGATGGCGAAACCGAAAAAATCAACCGTAGGTGGTGGTGAAATTATCGAAAACCCAATCTTGTCAAACTTTAAAGAAGGGTTATCTATCTTGGAATACTTCATCTCTACGCACGGTGCTCGTAAAGGTCTTGCAGATACCGCTTTGAAAACGGCAGATGCGGGTTATTTGACACGTCGTTTGGTTGATGTTTCACAAGATGTTATCATCAATACAGAAGATTGTGGTACATTACGCGGAGTAGAAGTTCGTGCTTTGAAGAAAAACGAAGAAGTGGTAGAAACATTGGGCGAACGTATCTTAGGACGTGTTTCGTTACACGATGTTTACAATCCACTTACCGAAGAATTACTTGTGAAATCAGGCGAAGAAATTACAGAAAAAGCAGTTGCTAAAATCGCCGAAGCACCAATCGAAATGGTGGAAGTGCGTTCTGCCCTTACTTGTGAGGCAAAACACGGAATTTGTGCAAAATGCTATGGACGAAATCTTTCAACTGGCAAAATGGTTCAAACGGGAGAAGCTGTCGGCGTAGTTGCTGCACAATCTATCGGTGAACCTGGTACACAGCTTACTCTTCGTACTTTCCACGCAGGAGGGGTAGCGGGTAACGTTTCGGAAGAAAACAAAGCCGAGGCTCGTTTCGATGGAGTTCTTGAAATTGAAGATTTACGTGTAGTTAGAGGTAAAGATAATGATAAAAATCCTGTGGATGTAGTAGTTCGTTCGTCAGAGTTAAAAGTTATCGAACCACGCACAGGAATGGTATTACAGACTCACGATATTCCTTATGGAGCACATATTTTTGTAAAAGATAAACAAGAAATAAGCAAAGGAACATTATTATTCCAATGGGATCCATATAATGCGGTAATTATTTCTGAATTTTCAGGAAAAATCGCTTACGAGGGCATTGAACAAGGAATTACTTATCAAATAGAAATTGATGAGCAAACAGGTTTCCAAGAGAAAGTTATTGTGGAATCACGTAACAAAAAATTAGTCCCTACGCTATTGATTTTGGACAAAAATGAAGAAGTGTTACGTTCATACACATTGCCTGTAGGAGCTCACATTATGGTAGAGAATGCAAGCAAAGTGGAAGAAGGAAAAGTGTTAGTAAAAATTCCTCGTAATTCAGCCAAATCTGGGGATATTACAGGAGGTTTACCACGTGTTACAGAGCTATTTGAAGCTCGTAATCCATCTAACCCAGCGATTGTTTCTGAAATTGATGGAGTAGTTTCTTTCGGAAAAATCAAACGAGGAAACAAAGAAGTTATCGTAACTTCTCGTTTGGGTGAAGAACGTAAATATTTAGTGAAACTATCAAGCCAAATCTTAGTACAAGAGAATGACTATGTACGTGCTGGGAAACCGCTTTCAGATGGCTCTGTTACACCAGAGGATATCTTGAATATCAAAGGACCTTCAGCTGTTCAACAATATTTGGTAAACGAGGTGCAAGAGGTATATCGTTTGCAAGGTGTGAAAATTAACGATAAGCACTTTGAGGTAATTGTACGTCAGATGATGCGTAAAGTAGAAATTCAAGATCCAGGAGATACGTTATTCCTTGAAGGACAATTGGTTCATAAAGATGATTTCACTGAGGAAAACGACAAGCTATTCGGACAGAAAATCGTGGAAGATGCAGGCGATTCAGAAAACTTGAAAGCAGGGCAAATTGTTTCGCTTCGTCAATTACGTGATGAAAATTCATTACTAAAACGTGCTGATAAAAATGTAGTAGTAGCTCGTGATGTTATCCCTGCAACAGCAACTCCTGTATTACAAGGTATTACAAGGGCTTCGTTACAAACCAAATCATTCATTTCAGCAGCGTCATTCCAAGAAACAACTAAGGTGCTAAACGAAGCCGCTGTAAGTGGAAAAGTAGATACGCTTGACGGATTGAAAGAAAATGTAATTGTAGGACATCGAATTCCTGCAGGTACAGGTTTAAAACGTTACGAGAAAATTCTTGTAGGTCCAAAATCCGAGATAGAAGTTGTTGAAAAGAAAAGAACAAGATAAAAAACAATAAGTGATATGAACGAAAATGCAGAAAATCAGTTAAATATAGAATTAGATGAAAAAACGGCTGATGGAGTTTATTCTAACTTGGCTGTAATTAATCATTCTGCTACGGAGTTTGTTGTGGATTTCATCAATGTAATGCCTGGATTGCCTAAAGCAAGAGTGCGTAGCCGTGTGATTCTAACGCCACAACACGCAAAACGCCTACTGAATGCATTGGCTGAAAATATCCAACGTTTTGAAAAATCAAATGGAGTTATTGAAGAAAATACACCTCATTCTATTCCTTTATTTGGTGTAAAAGGTCAAGCCTAACATTTGAAATACAAATATAAAAAGCCCGACATTTTGTCGGGCTTTTTAATTTCATAAAAAAGAGACTGCCAATATTAATTGAACAGCCTCTCCCTCAACAAAAATATAATCATCTCTTTATTGTATGAAGAAATAACGTCGAGCTATTTCTAAATGTTGCTTTTCTTATTAAATAACAAATAACGTGCCACACTTTATATTTCATTTCCATAAATAAAATCACGTTCATAAAATAGAATAAAAATATCATTTAATTAAGAAAATAATTAAATAAACTTCACGCATATTTACAAATAATTAATCAATTAACAATTTTAACATTGAAAATATTTTCATAACAAAAATACGAAAGAAATTACACTTTCTTTAAAACAGTTAAACGTCTGGGACATAGTAATATAGCAACAAAAAAAATTAAAATAAAAGATGGGAAAAATATTCTCGGATAATATTTCTTACAAAAAATTGATTATTTTTTATATTTTTGTACACGGATTAAAATTTTACATCATGAGTAAAAAACTATTTGTCATAGCTTTATTTTCATTTTTTTTGACGTACGGACAGGAAGAACCAAAAGTAGCAATTCCAAAGAAACAGCTACGAGAATTACAATTGGACGCTCTACCGTATTATAATTTTGGTAAAGGTGTGGGAATTACTTCACCTGATAGCCTTTTTCAGCTTAATATTCGTTTTAGAATGCAAAACCGCTTGGAAGCTAATTTTGACGATGAAGAAAGTACGCAATATAAAGCAGCTATTCGTCGTTTGAGGCTTCGTTTTGATGGGTATATAGGAGACCCGAAATTCATTTATACAATTCAGTTATCATTTGCACCAGAGGATGTAGGTACGATAAAAGCAAATAGCTCACTAAATGTTATTCGAGATGCAGTTGTATTCTATAGAGCAACAGATAAATTCAGTATAGGTTTTGGACAAACAAAATTACCTGGGAACCGACAAAGGCTGAACTCATCAGGAGGATTAGAACTAACTGACCGTTCCATTAATAATGCAATGTTTAACATTGATAGAGATTTTGGATTTCAAGCAATTTATTCCAATCAAAAGAATGATACATTTGGTTACAACATAAAAACGGCAATTAGTACAGGTAACGGACGGAATTTCATTGATAAAACAGATGGATTAGCTTATACTGGACGATTGGAACTTTATCCAATGGGAAAATTTAAAAAAAGTGGAGAATATTTCGAAGGTGATTTGATGAGAGAAGAAAAACCTAAATTATACTTCGGAGGAACTTATCACTTCAATCACAAAGCTAATAAAACACAAGGGCAACAAGGAGATAGTTTATTCGAAAATAGAAACCTAACTTCTGTACTTCTGGATGCAATGCTGAAATACAGAGGCTGGTCTGCAATGTTAGCTTATATGAATCGTTCTGCTAACAATCCTATAACTACGCAATACGATGCTACAACTGGCGAAACCTCTACTGCCTTTGTGCGTGTGGGACAAGGTTGTGATACTCAGCTGAGCTACGTTTTTCCGTCTAATTGGGAACTTATAGGAAGGTTCTCACACAACAAACCACATAAGAATATTAGTACTCTGTTGCCTCGACAAAATCAGTTTTCGTTGGGAGTAACAAAATACATCTGGGAACACGCTTTCAAAGCTCAGTTTGAAATAAGTAAAAATAATTACAAATATTTTGACGGAAGAAAAGACAACAATTGGTATGTTCGTTTCCAAGTTGAAATCGGGATATAATCAATTATTGAGCAATATTTTCTAAGTGTTAGAGGCTATTCTATTAGGAAAATAGTATCGGTAAGTGATTTTACTTTTACGATATTTAGAATTTATCACCCAAAAATAATATCGTTATGAATGTGAGAAATAATACAACCCACATCATAACGATTTTTATTTTGGTAAAAATAAATATAAGCTCAAAACACTATAAAATGTAGAACATCAATCCCATTTGTAATAGCGACGACTTCAACGAAGTTTGGTCTTCTGTTTGTGCGTTTTTAAGAATCGGGGTGAGATTATATTGTACAAAAAAGTTCAATGTATTATACCCAAAAGCAGTAAAAACTTTAAAATGCCATTGGTTTTTCAAATCGGAGTTAGTGAAAAAAGCCGTGATTTCGTTTCGTTTGAAAAGATTCCGAGCTCCGAAAACGTATCCTAACTTCACTCCCAAATAAATTCGCCAAAATTTATGACTTTCGGTAGTAGATGTTCGCCAACGAAACTCTAACGGAAGTTCTAACGTATGAGTCTGAAAGTAATTTTTACTAATATTCAAATCGCTTAAACTTGTCGCAATATTATACTCAACTACGTTATTATTGCTGAAAGCCGTTATATTGCTATAAATAAGGTCGTAAGAATAGCCTAAACCTATCGCAATGCCTTTATTACGACGATCATTCATTGGCATATCTCTTAAAAACCCAACGTGAATACCTCTCGAAAGATTATGCTGTACTACACGACTTGCCTTAGAGATTAAATAATCGTACGTCAGCCCGACATAAAATTGGTCTTCCAGATATTCTTTACCGAAACCCTCTCGACTTTGCTTTGTCTGGGTGTTAGTCTGTATCATTCCGTCGTCTGCGTCTTCTTGACCGAAAATAAAATTAGGCAATCCCAAGCAACATAAAAAAACTAAATATATTATACGTTTCATAGCTCTTATGATTTTTTTTTACAAAGATACATTTTTTATTCAAACAATCAACTTTTCGGGGAAATATCCATAATTTGAAATAAGCTACATTTAAGATGATGATTTATTAATATCAAAAAATAATGCACCCGAAATAGCATTTTGCCTATGAAATACAAATTAAAATTGAAAAGCTACACAAAAAGAAAAAGCAACGAATAGTTTTTATTTCCTATCCATTGCCTTTCGAGTATTAATCTTAAAATTTACTATATTTCAAACTGAAGTCCTGCAAAGACATTTAATTCTTTTGCATTCTTAGAAATCAAGTTGCTTACGATACTTCGCGAACCAACAAAGAGAGGACCTAAACGCAAGGCTACTCCCACATTAGTTCCTGCTCCTTTGGTAGTGGAGAAAGGAAGATAAACTCCTGCGTATTTCCACTCGGCACGAGGGGTAATTGTAAATCCGCTTGAATAAGCTGCATTATAGGTTTTACTTGCATTTGCTAAATTAACATAGGCTGCTACATCTACAAAGAGAGGACCTATAACACGTGCATCACCATTTAAACGCAGGGCGGCTGGTAATGACGAAGTAAATGTAGTTCCATGCAATGGTGTTTGTACAGCTGCAACATTTTGGCTTATACTTTCTTGTATGTTTGAAAGATTTATTTGGTATACACCAGGGTTAAGCGTGTATTTGTACGAATCTTCATTTACGGTATACTTCAATCTACCTAAGTCGGTAAGAGAAATTCCCAATTTAAAGTCATACGGAGCTAAGGTACAGCTCGGACATCCTTCTTTACGATATTCGTAAACAAATCCGATATCAAAACCTAATCCTGTAGCGTGTGATTTTAACGCATCGCCTACGGTAAGATTTTTTGCAAGGCTCACTCCACCGTTCGAGAACAAGAATTCAGAAGTTTCACCCGTACCTACGGTTACGTCAAGGTAAGCCTCTCCATTTCTTTCGGTTACATTAGCCGCTATGTTTCCATTAATTTCTGAAAAACCAGCGTGTGTACTGATAGCTCCACGCACTATTTTGGCAGTAATACCCACTTTATAGGAGTGGTGTTCCGATTTTGAAATCAGTCGAGCCCAGCTAAAAGCAAATTCTGAAAAAGCATTCGCTACGGCATATTGCTTATCTATGCTCAAATTATAACCATTATTAGTAAGGTTCAAATCCCCTGTGCCTGACATAAATGCTTGAATTACTTTGGCATCTACACCGCGTACATCTACCAAAGCACGTACACGTGAAGTGAATGCAAAGGCGTTTTTACGTCCTACGTGAAAATAAAATGAAGGTCCCAATACGTCCAAGTTCACATCAGCATTAATATCGTTCTGAGCGGTGATGTTGGTGGTAAAATCATTAAAACTTTTAGTCAAATTGGTAGTTAATCCCATTTTATTATTACCAAAATAACCATCGACAGACAAGGCGTTGAACGCAAAACGATTTATCCCATCTACTATATTCGCTGGGTTGTTGATTACTTTGTACATTCCGCCGTATTGGCTCGTGTTTACTCCCGAGAAAGATTGCTGAGCAGCAACTCCCAATGAAGCAAAAGCTGTTACAAAAAATAAAACTCTTTTCATCATACAAAAATTGAAATTACGGAGCAAAGATATAAAAAAACTTTAAAAGCAAACAGATATTCCATTTTTTTGATGAAAATATACACTTCGGTACACGATTTTATATTTTCTGCCTCCCAAAAAGTATTTCAGCCCAACGCCAATTTAGTAACGCTACATAGCACCATTTGCATACAGCTCTTTTTTTTATTTATACAAAGCCGTTTAGGCGGTGATGTACGAAAAATATTTTTTTTATTTTTTAATTCATTAATAAAACATACAAAATAAAATTTTTTATCTCCTACTCCACTATGAAAACAGCTAAAATATTTTTTTACACAAGCCCAAAAAATTATTTTTTAGTTTAGATTATAGTTTAAAATATAGTAATCTTCAACTTTGCTCAGACTGACAAACTTCTGTCACGCTGAGCGAAGTCGAAGCGTCTATCATTTTATAAAATTTTCA